>NZ_JAQDBC010000015.1:0-56986 GCF_027681725.1 Caecibacter sp. AF58-12pH5A
AAAGACGGAGCGAAAACTAGACTCCGGTTCCCAAGCTACGGCTCTCTGGAGGTCACTGGGAACATGGGCCACATCTGTGTTATTGAATATGCTCATATCAGTGGCGAAGTTCCTCTGTTCGATCCAGCGTTATTCGCCTATTCCATACTCGACGGCACAGATTATTGGTACTATCATCCCTACCTCTATGATGCTGAGAAAGATGAATATTATGACATCCCTGACGAAATCAAAGAGCTATACCCGAACAAGAACGTGGCTCTAACCGGATACAGTGCGCCCATAAACCTGAAGCAGATAGAGAGCAAATGGAACCGCTATGTAGCTAAAAAGTCAGAATGATAGTATTGTTGTTGACCAACCGGTACTTTCCGGCGAGGACCTATTTACCAGCTCCAGCAGATCACACCATGGTCTGCCGGAGTTTTTTGTATTTTATGATACAGTGGTAAAGTATTGTTTAAAATTTCCTGATTTTGTGGTAAAACGGCATTTTAAATTTCCTTATTTTGCAGTAAAACTGCTTCTATAAATTGACGATTTCTGGCAAGACCTGTACAATAAGAGAAAAGACGGAAAAGGAGGCGTCCATGTTGTTTAAACGAAAAATATACCAATCACTGAAAAAATGGAAAGACGAATCCCAAGGAAAATCGGCCTTGCTCATCGAAGGACCACGCCGTGTCGGCAAATCCACCATCGTAGAAGAATTTGCCAAAAGCGAATACCAGAGCTACATTCTCATCGACTTTTCCACGTGTGCGCCGGATATCCTTGCACTCTTTGAAGACCTGTCGGATCTCAATTACATTTTTCTGCAGTTGCAGCTCCAATACCATGTCCAGCTGCACACGCGCCAATCACTCATCATCTTTGACGAAGTACAGCTCTGTCCCTTGGCCCGGCAAGCCATCAAAAGCCTCGTCAAGGACCACCGCTACGACTATATCGAGACAGGCTCCCTCATTTCCATCAAGAAAAACGTCCAGCACATCCTTATCCCCAGCGAAGAACACCGTATCTACATGTATCCCATGGACTACGAAGAATTCCTTTGGGCCCAAGGCGACGAAGTCACCGTGCCCTTATTGAACCAGCTTTTTACGGCCCAAAAAGCAGCGGGAGAAGGCGCTCATCGTAAACTCATGCGCTACTTCCGCCTCTACATGCTCGTCGGCGGCATGCCCCAGGCTGTCGCTACGTACTTAGAAAGCAATAATTTTGAACAAGTTGATAGACAAAAACGGGAAATTATTGAATTATATGAAGATGATTTCCGAAAAATAGATAGTACAGGCAGACTGTCCTTGCTATTTGACGCAATTCCTGCACAGCTAGCAAAAAATTATAATCGCTACTACGTTTCTAATATCGTGCCATCGGCAAGACCTGCGGATGTTCTGACGGATATAGCTGAATTGAAAGACTCCCGCACCGTCCTCGTATCGTACCACGTCAATGATCCGGGTCCCGGCATGGCTGTCACGCGGGATCTGACACGCTTCAAGCTTTTCCTCGCCGACACAGGCCTCTTCACGACATTGGCCTTCAAAGACAAAGACTTCACGGAAAATGACATCTATAAAAAACTATTAAGCGACAAACTCCCGGCCAACCTGGGCTACCTGTACGAAAACATCATGGCCCAAACCCTCGCCGCCAAAGGGGACCAGCTCTATTACACTACCTTCCACTATGGCGAAACCAAAAACGCCTACGAAATCGACTTCCTCCTGGCCCGGCAAAACAAAATCTGTCCCATCGAAGTGAAATCATCAGGCTACCGCAGACATGCTTCCCTGGACGCATTCTGCAACAAATACTCCCAGTTCCTCCTCGCTCCCTACGTCGTCTATACCAAGGACCTTCAAAAAGAAGAGAACCTGACCTACCTGCCCATGTACATGGCCCAGTTTTTGTAAAGAGCTGATACCGCTACAACCTTTCCCTTCCCGGCCGGGAAGATTCCGGCATTAGCCGGGGAAAGAGCGAGCTGTACCGTTGATACAGAATTTCCCACCAGACAAGGTGGCACACAACGCAGGTCGGATCGAATTTCTTTACGCGCTCCCCCCAGACCGCAATACATGTCACGGTCTGGGGGGCTTTTTTGCTTTTCATAGCATCATATCACACCTATGCCAATACCAAAAACGGAATTTCACGACAAAAAATGTACGTTTTAGGACAGGAAATCTTAAAAGGAAATATAACATGATATAATACAATTACAGAAGGGAATAAAGGAATCTAATAATATAGTCTATAGCGAAAGGAGGGGGTACTATGCTGAGGATTGCCCTTTGTGACGACGTACGGGAACAGTTGGAAATTATGGAAAAAGCCGTACGTTCTTATTTTGCAGATAGTACGTACGAAATCGAAATTTCTCAATATGATAACGCCATGATGTTTCTGGACGCATTTGAGGAAGGTGGAAACTTCGATATCGTACTGCTCGACATCTGTATGCCCGGTATGCTAGGCACAGATGTGGCAGCAGAAATGAGAAACCAAAAGAGCCGGGCTGAAATCATATTTCTTTCAACGAGCGACGAATTTGCCGTCGATGCGTTTAGCGTTCAAGCCGCGCATTATATCGTGAAACCATTCACACAAAAACAGTTCGATCAGGCTATGGACCGGGTCATGGAGAGCATCCGCCAGCGTCATAGCAAAAAGATCATTTTCCGTCTCATAGGTGGCGGCATACAGGTGGAAGAAATCAACGATATCCTCTTTGTAGAAAGCAAGGGCCATATCCAAAAGGTCTACGTCCGTGATGGCTCGGCACTAGAAACACGTCTGGCCTTGTCACAACTAGTCGCGACACTCGATTCCATCTCTCCCGGCCAGTTCATCTCACCGGGCAAAGGCTATATCGTCAATCTGGCAGCCATCCACGTCATCAAAAGCGATTACATCGAAATCCAAGACTATCAGATTCCGTTAGCTAGACGGAAATATCGCCAATTCCAAGAAGAATATTTCAAATTCATCTTTAAAAAAGAAGTATAAAAAACCAGAAAAAAACAGGCTTTTTATAGGTTCTTATTTTTGTACGCAAATTTAGGGGGATGTATAAGTTTTTATACAAAAAGGGAGTGAAATTATGAATAAGATATTCAAAGTCATATGGAGTAAAACGAGAAATTGCTACATCGTAGTTTCCGAATTAGCAAAAGGCCAGACCAAGGCAAACAGCACAGGCCGCAAAGCAAGACGAGCCGCCGTGACCTCTGTAGCTACCCTGGCCGTAGCACTTACACTCGCCGGTGGCGGGAATGCCTGGGCATCCGTCACGGTAGCGACGACCGAACCGACAAGTGGAACAGCAACGGTGTATACCACAACAGAAGTAGATAATGAATTAGCTACAGAAACAACGAATCGCCAGAATGCGGATTCAACCCTTAAAAATTCTATTGCAACAGAAGCAACGGCGCGCAAGAATGCAGACTCAGCCCTTAAAACTTCTATTACAACAGAAGCAACAGCGCGCAAGAATGCGGATACAATAGAAGCAACAGCGCGCAAGAATGCGGACTCAACCCTTAACACTGCCATTGAAGCAGAGGAAACTGCCCGCAAGGCTGCAGACACAGCATTGGACAATAAACTGGCTTTGAAGGCAGATACAGCAACGGTGGCGGCTACGTATGCCACAAAGGATGAATTGACCACAGAACTGGCGACGAAGGCAACTGTCGATGAAAACGGAAAAGTCGCAGCAGCCATAAAAGCAGATAAGGATGGAGACGGGAATGATATCGCGGATACCTATGCCACGAAGACGGAATTGGACGGCAAGCAGGATAAGATTAAAGATTCACTAAGTGTCTCAGGTAACGACGGGTCAACCAATATCGAAGATGGCCAAATTACGGTCACTGCAACGGATAAATATGGTGGAACCACAATCGGTAACGATTCCATTCAAGTACATGGCGGTGACGGGTTGACCACCATTGAGGACAACCAGATTACCACATCCACAGTTAATGTAAGCACAATCAATATGACACCGGATAGCTCAAATCCACAGATTATACTGAAACAGGGCAATACGGGACATACCACTACCATTGATGCAAATGGCATTAAGGAATATTCCCTGAATGACGGATATTACATCAAGGAGGAAGATTATTTAGGCACGAACCTGAATACTCTGGATACGCAGCTCTATACGGAAAATACCGAACGCGTAGCTGCGGATACAGCCTTGGATACGCGCATTACAAATGTGAAGAAGTATTTAGAAGAGCAAACAGCTGCCGATTATGTGAACAAAAATGATGCAGCAGTACAAGATGGAGCCGTTGTTAAAGCAGATAAAACTATTGGAGAAAACGTGACCAATCTTGATGCAGCCCTGGCACAGGAAACAGCAGCCCGGATCGGTGCAGATGCGGCACAGGATCAGGTCATCCAGCAGGTCAATAACACCCTGGTAGAGAGTGTTACTGCCATCAACACAAATATGGCAAATGGGTTCACTGCCTTGAATCAGGCTGATGCAACGGAAGCAAAGAGCCGGCAGGAAGCTGATGCGGCCCTCGATACCAAAATCCAGGCAGAAACCACCGCCAGAGTAGCAGCCGACACCACCTTGGCTAGTGCCGTCAACGGCGGCCTTGCCATTAATGATGACAATGTACTGCAGAAAAACACCACCAGTGTAGGAGCAGACGGGACCGTTACGACATCGAAAGCAGCTGCCACTACGCTAATCATGAACCAAGGCGCAGCCAATCAGATTACCCTCAGCCAAAATGGCATCAAAGTGGGCCTGAACAGCACCGTACAGGATGCCAACGGCTTCTACGCCGGCGGTGATACGGCTGCTTTAGCCAAAGCCGCCCTCAATGCGGACGGCAGCATCAAAGGTGCGGACGGAGCTTTCACGGTAGATACTGCTGGCAAAGTGACCGCAGCTTCCGGTGCCATCGGTAAAGTAAACATCGATGCAGACGGCAATGTGACCGGCGTCAAAGACCTTACGGCCAGCGGCACCATTAAAGGCGGAACAGTTACTGATGGAGCAGGAGCTTCCATGACAGGCGGCACTGTCACCGGCACGACACTGACCGACGGGACAGCTACCCTGACCGGAGGCAACCTGAATACGTCTGGCAATATCAACGCCCATGATATTACATCAACAGGCGATTTGAGCACAAAGAATATCACGGCTACAGGCATCACTGCTACAAGCCTGAATACCCAGGGAGGAGCTATCTCTGGCGGTGCTATCACAGGCACGTCAGTCAATGTAGGCAGTGGCTCTGTCAGTGCAGGCAGCGGCACCTTTACAGGCAATGTTTCCGCCGACAGTATGAATGTAACCAATAAAGTGACGGCAGGTAGCATGGAAACTACTGGCAACACGAAGACAGATTCCCTGACAGTAACCAACGGTGCTTCCGTAGGCGGCGACCTGGCTGTTACAGGAGACATTACAGGCAAAAGCTTGAACGTGGGCACCGGCGACATCTCTGGCGGCCAGATTACCGGCACGGGCTTAGACGTAGGCTCTGGTACGATAAAAACCACTGGCGCCGTAGAAGCCGGAACTCTGAAAACTACCGGCGATGCCACCATCGGCGGAGATTTGACAGTAGCAGAAGATTTGACCGTCAACGGCGAATTCAATGCCGATACCATTACCAGTAAACTGGATGAAAACAATTATACGGAAATCAACGGTGGTAATGTGACGTCTGTAAACAGCAAAATAGATCTCACCGATGGAAAAACGTATACCAGTACCTCTACGTTAACGGAAAAAGGAAAGACCGAAACGGCCTCCAACGGAACAATCCGAAACGTAGACAAGATGGATGCTGCAGAATCCAGCAACGTCATTACAAATGATGCAAATGAACAGACATCGACCTTCAGACAACGCATCGATAACATCCTCAATCAGCTGAATACATCCGATACGACCTTCTCCAAGGTAGATCAGAAGGTAGATACTATCACCAGCGAAGTAAAAGACGGTGACAATTCGACATCTACCACGCAGACGGCTGAAAATATCACTAATACAGCAAAACAAGGGATCATTACCAATGATGCGAAAACATTGGTCAATCAAGCCTCGGATACCATTTCCAATGAAGCCGTGAATGACATTACTAATACGTCGACCGCTGGAAATATTTCCAACACAGCCGAGAACGGCACCATCTCCAATACTGCCAAAACCATCGAAAACACGGCTTCTGGCAATATCACGAATACGGCAAAGACCGGAACCCTTACAAACGATGCTAAGAACATTGCCAACATCGCTTCGGAAACCCTCAGCAACAACGCGAAAAATATCACCAACACGACATCAGAAAACATGACCAATAACATCGGCGAAAATCTGACGACTACAGTAGGTGGCAATATGAGTACCGAAGTCACCGGCACACTGACAGAAACCGTAACCGGTAAGGTCACAGAAATCTATAAATCTGACCTCGAAACCAAGGTAAGTGGAAATGAACTCCATTACGTGGCTAACGATCAAACCAATACAGTATCTGGTAACCGCACGGTCAACGTCAAAGGCACGGAAACAGAAAACTTCAATGCTCAAATTACCAACGTCAAGACAGATCAGAAAACTTCTGTAGGCGGCAACCAGACCAACAACGTAACAGGGAATCAGGAAAACACGGTGAGTGGCAACAAGACCGAAAGCGTTAAAGGCAGCGTCACGGAAAAATACGGCAGCCAGTCAATCACCATCGACAAAGACCAGAGTACCCACGTGGGCGGCGATCAGTCTAATGTGGTAACTGGCAATCAGACCAACACTATCAGTGGCGACAAGATCGAAAGCGTCAAGGGCGCTGTGACCGAAACCTACGGCAGCCAGAACACGACCGTCAATGGCAACCAGACCAATACCGTTACCGGCAGCCAGATCAATGCAATCACAAAGGACCAGACCAACACCATCGGTGGCAATCAGACCACGACCGTAACCGGCGACACCAGCCTGAAAGCCACAAACATCACCAACGAAGCGACAAACAAGCTGACCAACAAGGCCAGCGATGTAGAAACAGACGCTTCGAGTTCCATTGTGAGCAAGGTTTCCAATGACTATGGTTCCAATACATCCACCCAGTTGTCTTATCAGACAGAAGAAACGATGAGCCAGGCCGATGGCAAGACCGCCTCCTACCTCCGTGGTGCAGCAGAAGAAAAATCCCAGCTCACAAATGGCAGCACCAAGACGACCATCGACACCATCGCCGGCCAGACCAACACCAACATCACCGATGGAACCAATAGTTCCAACAACCTGCAAAAGGCCGGCCAAATGGCTTCCTCTGTAAGCGACGGCACGAATACGACCGTTGTCAACCAAGACGCGAAGAGCCTGGCCTCATCCATCACGGACGGCACGAAGCTTAACAATACCACTAGCACCGTCGATACATCGGCACAGCTGCTCAAGGCCAGTGATACGAAGTACAATGCTTCGGCCAAGACTGCTACGACGACGACCGAAAAAATGGTCAGTGGCAACATCATTGATATCCTGAAAGATGCCGACAACGGCTTCGTCAAGACTGCGGTCACACAAGGAAATACCGGCACCAGCGTGACACAAGGAAACCAGGACATCACCCAGACAGCCAAACAGGGGACTATCACCAATGATGCCAAGAACCTGGTGAATATGGCAACGGAATCCATGACCAACACAGCTGGCACGCAAATTCAGGACGCCGTCGGCAATACGACCGTAACGACGACGACGGCCGGCACGACCTTTGAAAATGCAGACCACAATACGGCCATCGGTGACGGCACGATTACGAAGACTACCATCTCCGGCAATACTATCGAAACAGGCAAAGCGACTATGGACTATGCAGAAGTCATGAAAGACCTTACTGTGCGTGGCACAACCACGACGAAAGACCTGCATGTCACTCAGAATGCAGCCATTGACGGCACCCTCGACGTAGGCGGCGCCGCCAGCTTCCAGGATAACGTCACTGTCGCCAAAGACCTCAGCGTAGGTGGCAACGCCAGCGTCGCCGGCACCATGACCGCTGCCTCGTACAACGTCGGCAACAAGACCTACATCGATGACCACGGTATCAATGCCAACAACCAGAAGATTACAAACGTCGCAGCAGGAGAACTTTCAGCAGGCAGCCTGGATGCCGTCAACGGCTCCCAGCTCTACGACACGAACCGCCGCGTGAGCAACATGGACAGCCGCATCAACGAAGTCGGTGCCAATGCAGCGGCCCTGGCCAACCTCCATCCCCTTGAATTCGACGCTGACTCCAAGTTCAATGTGGCAGCAGCCGTAGGCAACTACAAGAACGAAACGGCTACGGCTCTGGGCCTCTTCTATCGCCCCAATGAAAACGTCATGGTCAACTTCTCCGGTACCGTCGGCTCCGAAGACAACATGATCGGCGGCGGCATCGCCATCCGCATCGGCCGCGGTGGCAATAAAGCCCGGAATAAGCAGCTTGCCGAAAACAACAAATACGTCAAGGACCTCGAAGCCAAGGTCAACACGCTGCAAAGCCAGATGGACGCTCTCCTCTCTGTCCTCAATCCGAACCTCTCCAAAGACTTCCCGGACGTACCGGAAAACCACTGGGCCTATGAAGCCGTATCCCGCCTGGCCGGCAACGGCATCATCCAAGGCTACGAAGACGGCAAATACCACGGTGAACGCACCATGACCCGCTATGAAATGGCAGAAATCATCTACAAAGCCCTGCAAAAAGGCGCCAAAGCAGAAGCCAAACTAGTAGAAGAATTCAAACCAGAACTCAAAGCCATGGCCGCCCAAAACAAAGCCTAAGCTTCCCCCCCCCAATAGGGGTATATGTAAGTAAATCTAAGTTCAGGAAAAGCAAGGCTGCCACGTCAGGGCAGTAGCAAAGGACCACGTTGTAAAAAGCAACGTGGTCCTTTAACGATAAGGGTTCATTTATACTTTTGGCAAGGCCAGCCGGATATACGTGCTGAACCAGCCTTTTTCACAGGTGCAGATGATATTGGCATGGTATGTGTCGCGGAAACGGGCCAGGGATTTCATCCCTATGCCGTGGCCGGGAACCTCTGTCACAGGCAGGCCATCCTCGTTGAACACGACCGTCCCATCGAAGCGGTTCTTGATGAGGATGTTCAGCATTTCAGCCTGCCGGACCGCCAGGAGCGTCAGGACACGCCGCCCATCAGGCTGCTTTTCACTGGCCTGGACGGCATTTTCAATGAGATTCGAAAAGACCATGGACAAATCCGTACTAAAAGACGGACTACACTCAGGAATATCCGCCTGAGCCGTCACGGCAATCCCTTTTTGCGCCGCCCCATCGAGATACGTCGTCAGCGCCGCATTGACGACAGCATTCTTGCAATACTGCCGCCGCTTCGTCTGGTCCAGCTTTAGTCCAATCTGCTCAATCAGCTTCAACGCAGCTCCATAGTCCTGCCGGGACACAAGCGCCGTCAGCTTCTGCAAATACTCCCGCCGCTTATCATAAAACCGCTCCATCAACGTCTGTGACTCCTGCAGAGACTGGACGTAATTCTGATTAGACTGAATCTGCGCAGCTAAGGCGTCATTGCGCTCGTACGTCAGATACACGGCATCGACCTGCTTCAGACCGGCCCGGACACTCAAGGCGATGAGCACTGTCGCACCGGCAATGATGAGCCGCGGCACAAGCATTTCAAAATGAATCACATTAGGCACCCGCTGGGTGATGAAAAATAAGGCCTCTGCAAAGAGCAAACACGGCAGGACACAGATATATTTCCAATACCCCCGCGTACTCAGCACATGGTCGTTGCGGAATACGTCATTGAAATAGCGGATCAGAAGGGGCAGACACAGCGTATAACTAAGGGTATACAGGCTCATCTCTAACGGATAGAGCAAGCGGCTATCCCACACCGGAAACAGCCCCAGCAGGATAAGTACATAAAACACGTAGTACATGAGCGTGTGGAGCATGATCATAAAGATGCTGCGCAAGGCAAATACATAAATATGCTGAAAATAAAAGGGACGAATGATATAAACCGCCCATAAAAAATAGGGAATCCACAACACGATATAGAGCCGCTTGAACATGACCAGGCAATGAGACCAGTAGCCGCTCAAAAAAAGATAGAGGAGGACCAGCGTTTCCCCGACAAAACAAAGGGCGTAGCCCGCATACATCGAGCGTCGCTGCCGAAGAGAAATAAACGGGCCAAAAGACGCATATTGTAAATACGCCGGCGGCACAATCGATAACGTAAGCAGACACGTCGTCACGAGTATATAGATCATAGCGCGTCACCTCGCGGACAGGGAATACGCAAATTGACAATCGTCCAGCCCTCTTTATACGTATACCGGCCGGCAGCCCCCTCATGACGGGTCACAAACTGCTGCACCAGCGGCAGCGCCTCGGCATAGGGACCGGCACAGGGATGACCCTTTTCATCCATCGCCACCGGCTCACCCTGCCGGTTGCCAATGAGCAGCATGACAGATGAATCCGTTTGCCGGGCAATGACGACGACAGACCGCTTCGCCTCAGCCTGGCCACGGCTCACAGTCAGCGCTGCTTTTACGAGACAGGCGGCTGCCTTGGCCAGCTCCGCCTCAAAAGGAAACTGTGCAGCCAATGACAAATCTGCCATGACATGAATCCCATCTGCCCGGGCCGCCTCAATCAAAGGCAGCAACGACTTTCGCATAGACGTATTTTTCCCCCAACGAAAGGGCTGCACATGAGCCAGCTCCTGCGTTAGCGTTTCCAAAAGGGCCAAGGAATCCCTATCGTCCTTTTCCTGAATCAAGCTCGATAACAGCCGCAGCTGGTGCCGCGTATCATGCCGGTAAATCGACAACAGCCGCTGCGATGACTGGAGCAGCCGTGCATAATGGGCGAACATTTCCATCTGCGTCATGAGTGCTGCGTTCTCACGCTTCAGCTCCATGGCCTCATTCATCTTCCGCGTCCCCAGATACATCGTAATGGCAATACAAACCCCAAACAAAGCCTGCAGTAACCGCGGCACCAGATACTCTCGGGCCACAGGCTCATTCGTATGCGCCAAAATCGCCGCATAGAGGAGGAGCAACACCGGAATCCACGCCGCATATTTCCAAAATGCCAGCATATCGACGCCATGATTCGCCGTAATGACCGTGCAAAAAAACTTCAACAACACGGGCGCAAGGACGATATACGACACAGCATAGGCGACGAGATAGGCGTTAATATAGTGGAAAAATATACCGGGAGAAACGAAGAAAAGCGCCACGTTCAGGAGGAGCGTCAGAAGCGCCACGATGAAAAGCCCCTGCATCCCCAGGACGAATATATATTGCAGCCTGTACGAAGGTACAAATAGCAGCCCCAGAAGCAGACAAGGAAGCGCATGCAACGCAAACACATCCTTAAAAGAAATCCAGGAAACACCGACGATACCCTGGGAAAATACCAGCAGGACGCCGAAAGCAAAGACCACGTAAAAGGAAACAAAAGCCCCACCTAGCCGACGAACCTCACGAGCCGGCAAAAGCGGCAAAAACACTCTATATTGGACGAAAAGAGATGGCAGTAGTGCAAGAAGGAGGAGACAGACTGATAGAGACAGAGAATGCATAGGAACGACCTTCTTTTCATAATTCTTTCTTAATAATTATGAGTATTATGCATTTATTATAACAATAAAGATTATTTGCTGTAAAGACTATCCCGTGTATGATAGATGACCGGCTATGGCCGATAGGGCTATGTTCCGCTATCAATATATGGTGGACCTATAAAAGGCAGCCCCTTTTTTCTAGTCTGCAAGCCAGTTACCCAGCTCATGAATCTTTTCCACATATTCCGGCCGTTTCAGCACATCGCCCGGACCGGGAATTCCATCCATGACGAGCGTTTGAAACTGTTCGGCACCGATTTGACTAAAATTTTGCACTGTCCAATCAGCATAGCGTGCAATCGTATCGCGGGGACTGCCCCAAAAGACACAGACGAGCGCGGCTTTTTTGCCAAATTTTGATATGTTTGACATATTCTTTTTTTCTACGTTGAAGAAGGTATACCAGCGTTCAATGAAGAGCTTGGCTTGCGACGTAATTTGATGATTGTAAATAGGTGTGACCATGACGATGGCGTCACACGTATTGATGAGTGGCAGAAGAGGGGTAATGTCATCGTGCAGGACGCAATGCTGTGTTTCCTTTCCCTGACATGCCGCACAGGCTGTACAAGGCTGGCACTGCTGATTGCGCATGGCAAACACGGTGATTTCTGCGTCTTTCAGATCACTAGCCAGTAGCTTTACGACAGCGGCAGAATTACCCTGTTTGCGCGGACTGGCATCTACCAAGAGAATTTTCTTTTTCAATAAAATTACGCTTTTCGGATATGAAAATAGAGGCAGCTGCTTTCTGCCTCTATTTTAGTATACAAAATTTATGATATAAAATGGTTACGATATTACATAGGTCTTTTCCCTAGCTGCTCACTCAAACATCTGCACGACATCTTCGTCGAGAACTTCAATCAGAAAACTTACCGGGCGAAAGCCATCGTTACAGGACGCGATGAACGCTTTTTTATCTTTCAACTCGCCGTCGTAGAAATTACCGGCCCCATGGGATAAGGCAAACACGTATTCCATCATGGATTTCCACGCATTATCACACAACCCGTTGGGCTTTTGCCAGCCATTAGAGATGAACGTCATGCCTTCTGTATTATAATCACAAGGCGTCAGCCCGGGCGTAGCGTAGGCATCGACCAAATCCTGATTCCAGCCACACTTAATAACCGTAATTTTAACCTTTTTCATATTCTATATCCTCCTCATAAAAACCGGCACACATGTGCCACAGTCTGATAACAGCCATCACAATGGATACAAGACGCCGGAGACCGGTCCCCCTGCGTCCAACGCACCGGCAACTCAGGTTCCCGGATCAACGCCCGGCTCAAACCAAAAAATGCAATGCCATCGTCAGCCATTATTTGCTCCAGCTGTCCGGATTATTGTTGCATCCCGTCAACACGATGGGAATAGAGCACACAGCGCGTACAGCCTTAGCCAAGGGCAAATAACAGGAATCATAGTGATTTCCATGTTCCCAAGGTGAATGATCGCCCAAAACCTCGATGAAATCCAGGCCATTCTCGTAGAGATACTGGCAAATGGCCGCGCATTCCTCTGTAGCGTAATATGCAGAAAGGGGAATAGCAGCTACATTCTGCTGGCGCATAAGGCGCCGGATTTCCTCATTCGATTTCGCATAAAAGCTGAACTTCGTGCCAATTGGAAATGCAGGCAGCACTTCTTTGATGCCATTGATGATTTCCACAATCAACCGGCACCGGTTCTCTACACTCCCGCCATACTCATCACGACGATGATTATAATAAGGACTTAAAAACCGGTAGAGAAGCCAGCCATAGGCCAAGTGCAGCTGAACCGCATCAAAGCCGCATTCCTTTGCCCGCACTGCAGCAGCTACATACAAATCCCGGATATCTGCCAAATCAGCAGCCGTCAGTCCATCCACATCAACCATCCTGCGGAAAATTCCCGGCCGTACGTATTGATACATGTTTAGTTGAGGAATAATTTTCGCGCCACCTTCGTGCACCATGTCTACAAGTTTCCGGTAATCAGGAAGTAACGCATCACTGTATAGACGCATATTATTGCCAATGGCATTATTCCGCCCGCACACATCCGTAAGCTCCGTGATGATAATGCCTACACCACCTTTTGCCAACCTGCCATATATTTCATATATCTCTGGCGGCAACGAACCGTCCGGATGGCAAAGACCCAGCCAAGTAGCCGAACGGACCAAATGATTCTTCACGTTCAGCCCGGCCAATTCACCAGGCTCCATTAACCGAGTCATTCCACACACCTCCTTGCATTTTTCTCATCCTTATCCTATACTTAAGGAAAGAAAAATACAAGTACGCACATTTTTGTTCCTTAAAAAGAGAAATAGAAATGAACAAATACGAAGACGACACACTAAACCAATGCCCCATAGTCTACGCCATGGAACTCATCGGCTCCAAATGGAAAATCCCCATCCTCTGGAACCTCACGCAAGAAGACAACCTGCACTATAACGAACTAAAACGCCGCATACTAGGCATCACCAACACCATGCTTACCCGGGCCCTAAGAGAACTAGAAACCGACGGCCTCCTAACCCGCAACTCCGCCGGCACCGTTCCACCGTCCGTCACGTACGAACTGACAGACCTGGGCAAGCAGCTCATTCCGTCCTTAGAAGGCCTATACGCCTGGGGAGAAGCAAACCAGAAAAAACTTAATCAATAGACAAAAAGGGCTGAAGAAGGGATGTTGAAAACCAGGAAATCCACACAAATTCCCGTCAGACAGCCTTTCCATCAGCCACTTTTCAAATCCCATCAGGATAGCGTCCGTCCCATCGACCAGATGCTATCCTTTTTTTCAAGTATAGGACTAAAACAAAATGAATAGGAGCTATTAAATTTCATAGTTACTTGTGACAAGCCAGACGGATGGATAAAATAGAACACAAGGAAGTGAAGTCATGTATCAAGAGGAATGGGAAAAAGATATTCGAGGCCCTTTGGGATACGGGCTTGCAATCAGGTCGGTGGCACTCATGTTGCAAAGTAGCTACAGCCAGGCGGAGAAATTTCGGAAAAAGATCAGTAATCATACTACGGCACAATACGGGAAATATGAATATGCAGGGACATTGTTAGGGAGATGATACGGTATGCTGGATTCTGAAAATATATTGGCCTCCATGCCGATGAAAAAACTGTTCTTCCGTCTGGCAATCCCGGCAGTGCTGGCTCAGTTGGTCAATATTCTCTATAATCTGGTAGACAAGATGTTTGTTGGACATATAGAAGAAACAGGTGCGTATGCATTGGCAGGGATGGGCGTAGCAACACCTGTCATCCTCTGTATCTCGGCAATTGCCGCACTGGTGAGCATGGGTGGAACGCCGCTGGCCTCTATCATGATCGGCAAAGGGGACAAGGATAGTGCTGAAAAAAATATTGGGTACCTGTACCTTCACGTTACTGATTCTGTCAGTTATTATCACGGTTTTTATGCTCTGCTTTGGCGAAAGAATTCTGCTCATGTTTGGAGCAGACGAAGACACGATTGGCTATGCAGTCAGCTACATGAAAATCTATTGCCTGGGAACCGTATTCGCCCAGCTGACTCTTGGCTTAAACGCGTTTATCACAGCACAAGGTGACAGCAGGACAAGCATGGTCAATGTAGTGATTGGTGCAGTAGTAAATGTCATATTGGATTCGATCTTTATCTTCGGCCTTCATATGGGCGTGCAGGGGGCTGCTCTTGCAACCGTGATTGCCCAGGCCGTGACATCAGGCTTTGTCCTTTATTATCTGTTGGGGGACAAATCACAGATACAGCTTCGGAAACGCTATATCTGTTTTGACAGTGTCCTGCTTGGGCCCTGTCTGTTGCTCGGTCTGTCCCCGGCCCTGATGCAGTTGACAGAAAACCTTGTAGCCATCAGCTTCAATACGTCCTTGCAAAAATACGGTGGCACCATGGCGGTAAGTGCCATGAGCATTTTAAACAGTATTATGCAGTTTACGATGCTGATTTTGCCGGGCCTTGTGCAGGGAGCCCAGCCTATCCTCAGCTATAACCTCGGAGCTGAAAATGAAAAACGCGTAAAGCAGTGTTTTCGGTATCTGTTCCTTTCCTGTGTTTCCGGGTCATTTTTTATCTGGCTTTGCTGTATGATTGCACCTAGGGAAGTTGCAGGGATTTTCACGTCTGATCCGGAACTAATTGCTTATACAGCACAGGCAATGCGGTTGTTTTTGGCGATGCTGCTGATTTACGGCGTGCAGGTTGCCTGCCAGTACAGCTTTGTGGCACTGAATAATGCAAAGACGGCGATTTTCCTCACCATATGGCGTAAAATAATTTTGCTGATCCCTCTGATTTTTATTCTCCCACTGTTTTTTTCCCATAATCAAGTAATAGGTGTATTTCTTGCAGAACCAGTAGCAGATACGATTGCTGTACTGACGACAGGACCCATGTTTTTTCACTTCATGGTTAAACGGCACTTTGGGTTAGACACAGGTTCGACAGACACCAGGAAAATACTGAAAACGGGAAAGTCTGAGTGATTGGGAATTAGATAGTGCATGCTGTATTTTTACACCTGAAGATAAGCCGGTCTCCCGATAAAACAGCCGTCAGCGGACTAGAATCAGAAGAGCTCGATTTAATTGGCCGCCAGGTCAATAGTGACGCTTAGTCAAAAATCAAACACAAAAAGCACCAGCAGAACCACCTCAATGGCTCTGCTGGTGCTTTTTCACATCCTAATGACTAGAAAAATACTTGGATTCAGGTTCGGATACGCCCAAATAGCGCTTCAGAGAATCCTGCAAAAGATGAGAATAGTTGACGTGATTCTTTTTGGCAAGGATATCAAGCTAACGGGGAATAGTGACCGTCTTATTCGTAGACTTGTTGAGCATTTTTTCGCGGAACGGAGGCATCCAAGCCTCAATCACAGCAATCACCTGATGAGCCTTGGGATGGATATCTGAAACCTTTGAAGGCTCCGGAATCTCTTCCTCATCCTCTTCCATACCATAAAGATGGAGCTGCAACGCCTCGCGGGCATTTTGAAATGCTTCTTCCATCGAATCAGCGCAAGGAAGACATCCAGGAAGATACGGGAAAAAAATAGAAATACCATCGTCATCCTGCTGAAAAATGGCTGGAAAAATATAGGTATCCTTCATGGAAAATCCCACCTTGCACTTCGGATAGACTGTTCACGGAAATTTCACGAGTAAGATTTACTGATGCAATCATTGTATTACCTCAATATGGGTGTACACAAGCCACCGAAAACAACCCAACCGCTCCGCCAGACCGACTAATCCTACTCACTATAATGAGCCATGCCTGTTTACAGTAATATGCTATAATAAACGAACAATAAATATAACAGAAGCCACGGAGGCCCCATGAAAATCCACTACTTCCAAAGATATCACCAAAAGGAGAACGTAGCCACAGCCAATACGATGCTCCTTTTGTCGCGCTTGTACGCCTATTCGCCTGCCAAATTTTTCCGGCTCCTGAAGGAAAACTGCTTTTCCGAGTCTTTTGAGCCGGAGCTTACGTTCCGTTTGCAGGAAAAAGGCGAAAACAGTGTCCTCGATGCAGCGATTATGCAGGAAAGTTTCAAAATCGCCGTGGAGACGAAATTGTCGGACTGGTTCTATGCGCAGCAGCTGGAAAATCACTTGAAGGCTTTTGGTGACCAGACTTACCGCGTCCTCATGACCATCGCGCCAGAGCCTATGGCGGCGGCTAAACGGGCAGATTTTGAAAAAAGGTTGCAGGCCTATAATGACACGCAGCGGCCCAGAAGTCCCATTGTCCACATCAACACTACCTTTGAAAAACTGGCCAATGTGCTGAGCGATGTCCTTGATGACAGGGATGATGAGATGCAGGCCGTGCTGGAGGATTATCGGCAATACTGCTATGATGATGGCTTGATTGCTGCATCAGATGCCTGGAAATACATGCGCATGCGCCTGGCCGGCACGACGCTAGACTTCAACACAAGCCACAACGTCTACTACGATAAAGCAGACCATGGCTTCCGTCCCCATGACTACCTGGGTCTCTACAGCCAAAAGAGCATCCGTGCCATCGGCAAAATCTGCGCCTCTATCATTGCCGTCGCAACAGACACTGTCATCACCTACAATGCAGAATGCGGCGAATTGACAGAAGACCGTAAAAACACGATAGAACTAGCAATGAAAGACGCCGTCAACTACGGCTATGACATCAGAACCACGGAACATCGCTATTTCTTCGTGGAAAAATTCTACGAAACGGATTTCAAAAAAATATCCCCCAGAGCCCCCATGGGAACGCGCATCTTTGACCTTACGCAAATCCTGGAAACAGATTCCCTGCCGGCGACTGAGAACATAGCAGAACTGCTGAAAGAAAAGACGTGGGAATAAGCGTAAGACACCCCGTCATAGCAAAAAAGATTGGCTAAGCGTTAATCACACATGCCATCAATTCAGGTCCTAACTCAAGAAGGATAGCACCCGGCTCACAGGCCGGTGGCTATCCTTTTTGTATGAGTTGCGCTTCATTTCAGCATAAAGCATAAAAAGTATTTTCCATGTACAGAATGGGTCGTTATATGTGTGCTATTGTTTGTCATAGTTTGACACATAATTATAGCAATACTAACGGAACAAATTACGATACGTTTGTATCTGTTTAGCCGCATAACTTGTCACATAACTTGTCGCAACAATTGCAAAACTTTGACAAATACCAGGTACAAAACGCGGCGCTCCTGCGTCACCGGTACCGCCTGGCTGCGCCAGTGGCAAAAAGGCCGCCAACCCTTGATTTTATCGGCTTTTCAGCCTTTCCGTTCCTGCCTGAAGGAGCGGTTTTGTATCGTTTCAAATCAAAAAATCATAAAAAAATAGAGACAGAATAAGAAGAGAATAAGAATAAGAGGGAGAGAAGAAAAAGAATAAGAAAAAGAAGGAGAGGGAGAAGAGATAAGAAAAACAACAAAAGAATAAAACAGAGGGAGAAAAACAAGAGGACAGGCATAAGTATAAATTATTTATAAAATATTGCCGTTTTTGTTTCCAAAATCGCTTTCAGAATCCCCCTATATAGCAGAGGGGGAAATAGGCCTGCAAAAAGCGAAAAATTTAAACATTTTATAAACAATGCAGAAAAACGCCGTTTTACCTTTACACTTTTGATTTCAGAATCCCCCTATATAATAGAGGGGTAAATTTTCAGACTGTTTAGGAGGTACGTTCTCATGTCCAAAAAAATCCACTGGTTCAAATTTCATATCGAATTGATGAGTGATCCGCGCATTCTCTGCTTAATCGCCGAACGCAACGGCGAAGCCTATTTCGTTTTCTTCCTGCACCTCGTCAAGCTGGCCTGTGCCTTGCGTGATCAGGGCTACGTCTATGCCATGAAAGGCAAAGCCATGACCGTCCGGCAGCTTGCCATAGGCTACCACCGCAACGCCCGCTTTATCGGCAAAGCCCTGGACCTGCTGGAAGCGTACGAACTGATCCAGCGCGACGACCAAGGCGTCATCAAAATCAACCGCTGGAACGAACTCCAAGGCGTTGATACGGGAAAAGACACGACAAAACCAGCCAGGAAAAAGAAAAGCACTGCTCAAAAGGCAGCACCTGAACAGACAGGACCGGTCTGCCCAAAACCCGGCACCCGCGACGTAACCGTCATCCCCATAACCGCCTTAGAACAAGCCTATGACGCCTCACACAGCCCGTCTGAACCGGAATCGGACAGAGAAGCCGTACCTGCTGACTATAGACAAAACCAAAGCGAAAACACCCATGACCTGAAACAACAGGACCATAGCCAAAACGAAACCGCAGCAAATGACTACACCGCAAGCACCGGCCCAGACTATGCCTGGCAGGAAGCCGAAGCGGACGACTATATAGCAGGTGAATACCCTGAGTATACGTGGGACGAAGGCGAAGCGGACGACTACACAGGGAGCGTATACCCTGAGTATACCTGGGACGAAGGCGAACCGGACCTCTACACCCAAGCTGCGCACCCGGACTATGGCCAAAATGAGGCCGGACCTGCGGCTGACACAGAAACAGCAGCACCGGACCCGGAGAAAAGCGAAGCCGTACAAGCCTACATCAAAGCTTTCGGCTCCATTACGCCCGAAACAGCCAGGGAACTCATGGAACTCGAACAAGAAGAAGACTCCTTCTACGTAGTAGGCGCCACGTGGATCGCTTCCTACGGCGGCCATGACAGTGTAGACTACATAGCAGGCCTCCTCGAAAAGAATAAAAAAAGAAACCAGACCGGCCAAGACGCACTACGCCTAGACGGCGACAGCCTCGGCCAATTAGCCGGCTAGAAGGCTATAAACTGAAGAGAAGAGCCTGACAGGAATGCTGCGCCCGAAACGAAGGCGTACAGGGATACTTCTTTCCCAGTCTCTTCTGCATACAAGAAGAGCGGCATCCTCTGTGTAAAGGATACCGCTCCAATCGCGTATGGTACGGGGATTCTCTGTGTATGGTTCGCAATCGGGCTGTTTAATGCCATTGCCTGTTGTCTTCGTACGTACCGTCAGCAGCAGCCGCCGTCGCTATCGGTTTTCGTTTCCGCAGGAGCGACGCCAAAGGCACCGTAGTGTACGGAGCGGTCGCCATAGACCGTAAAGGCAGAGGCAAAGCGCGTTTCTTCCAGCATGGAGGCCAGGTTGCCGCTAACCAGCATGGGTTTGCCTGTGACAAAGTGATTGTACATATCGAAATCATAGCCGTGGGGATGATTGGGAATCGTGCCGTTGTAGATGGCAACTTGGCCGTAATCCTCACAGGCATCTTCCAGGTCCGGCAGCTTGAAGGCCCGTACAGTGCGTTCCGAGAAATGAGCGAAGCCAACCTTCTGCGTGATTTCTTCATTGCCCAGATCGAAGTCACGGATATTCATGTAGACGAAATCCATGAAACCGGCTTTGCGCAGAAGGCGGCGGAAATCTTCATAATACATAGCACCACTAATGCATTCTCCGTGCAGGACGGGATCGGCGTAGAGCGCTGCCGGAATGCGCCGGTCTGTGAAGACATCGGAGAAGTAGAGCTCGCCACCCGGTTTGAGTACGCGCCAGATTTCCTTGAATACTTCTTCTTTATACGGGGACAGGTTGATGACACAGTTAGAAATGACGACGTCTACCGAGTTGTCTGCAAGGCCCAGGGATTTTAGGTCTTCTATGTAGCCTTTCTTGAAGGTCACATTGGAGCTCTTGTAGCCAAAGCGTTTGTACTGCGCTTCTTCGTGCCGCAAGGCAATGTCTAACTGTTCCTGCGTCATGTCGACGCCAATGACGTGGCCTTTTTCGCCAACGAGTTTTGCAGCGACGTATACATCACGGCCTGTGCCGCAGCCCAAATCCAGCACGGTCATGCCGTCAAGCAGGTCGGGAATCGGCGAGCCACAGCCATAATAATGTGTGACGATTTCATCATCGATCAAGGCCAATGCTTCTTTTACCTGCTTCGGTAAGGCACTGCCGCAACAACAGGCTTTGGTTTTCAGATCCTTCGTCCCGTCCAGGACCTTGCCATAGTATTCCTTTACATTTTCAATAATTTCATTCATCGTTAGTTCCTCCTGATTCAACACAGTCACATGAATTTTCACCGGTACAGTCTGCCGTCAGGCCCAGACTGACAAAAAAGCTGCCAAACTGGCCGAGTGTGTCCCTGTTCAACGAATAATAATGCCATTTTCCTTCCTTGCGGTCCCAGATGAGCTGGCAGTCACAAAGAACATGCATATGGTGGGACAGGGTAGGCTGGGTAATCGCAAAGTGTTCCAGCAGATGGCAGGCGCACATTTCGCCATCCTTCAGTTTTTGCAGAATCTCCAGGCGAATAGGACTGCTAAGGGCTTTGCATATGTTGGTAAGTAGTATTGTATCCATAAACATCTCCTCGTATAGATGGCCGTCTATGTAATGAGCATACCATTTACATAGACGATTGTCAATGTATGGTGTGAAGAATAGCAAGTAAAGGTGCGACGTGAAGTCCGTTTGGCCTATTCACAGGCCTGGCAGCTGAGGAAATACATGGTGGATAGCAAAACAGGACCTCAACTGTTGCAGTCGAGGTCCTGTGGACGCAGAAGTAAAATAGGGAAATGAGCGTGACATTACAGTGCGATTCTTATTTTTCCATATTGAGATTGATGAAGTCCTTGATTTCGGCGTACGAATCGATGCTGTCCTGCAGGTCGGGAATGCAAAGGGCGAAGTCGTGGGACATGGCCGGATAGACCGTGAGTGTGACTTTTACGCCGTCGTTTGCCGCTTTTTCCGCTAATTTCGTAGCGTCATCGAGAAAGAGTTCATAGCTGCCGGTCTGGATGAGCATAGGCGGTAAGCCTGTCAGGTCGCCGTGGAGCGGTGACAGACGGACATCACTGAGCTTCATGCCTGCCGGGGCATAGGTCGGATTGTTGATTTCGTGGAACATGACCTTGTTCGTTTCGCCGAGGACCAGATCCTTTTTTACATTGCCCTGACGGGATGGCGATTTCGTTTCCAGCGTCGTCCAGGGCGAATCCAAGACGTAGAGGCCCGGCTGGGGCAGGTTTTCTTCCTTTAGTTTCAAGGCCAAGGCTAAGGCCAGATTACCACCGGCAGAGTCACCGAAGACGATAATCTGCTTTGCCGGCGTACCTTGTTTGAGGATGTACTGGTAGGCTGTCAGTGCGTCGTCGAGGGCAGCAGGATACTTGTTTTGCGGTGCCAGGCGGTAATTGACCATATACGTAGCTTTGGCCTGAGACAAGACGGCCTGACGAACGGCAAGGTTCTTATAGCCATTGTGCAAGGGGACGATATAGCCGCCACCGTGGAGCTGAAGAACCGTACGATCTGCTGAGCCCTGAGGATTTTCCAGCTTTTCCAGTTTCAGGCCCTTTTCGGTAACCGTCGTATACGACCAGCCATCTGGTGCTGTAAACGCAGCGGGCACAGCGTCCTTTGCCGGATGGAACATGGCGTCCATGGTCTTGGCGACATAGGCTTGTTTAGCTGCATTTTCCAGTTGTACGCCCTGGGCCGGCAGGGACCAGGCCGGTGCGGCGTAGGCCGGCGCATACGTACCGGCTACAAGGCCCAGGCCCAAGACAGCTGCTGCGAGTACATGATTCCATTTTGTATTCAAGTTAAAACCTCCTAACTTGACCTTCGTCCCAAGAGAACGAATAGCCGTTTACGTTATAGTATACGCGTTATAGTAGTCTCTAAGTCAAGAGCTACGGACAAATTAATGAGCTGTCCCTGCTTTTTCTTCTGACAAAAAAGATGGTATAATGAGCGCATCAGTTGTATGAATTGAAGCTATTATATTTTGTAATAAGGAAGTGTTGTAGTGTGGAAGACAAAGAGTTGATTGAAGTCGCAAGGAAATATCGTGAATTTTCGTACAGTCCCTATTCCAAGTTCAAGGTAGGCGCAGCCGTACTAACGAAGCAGGGCCATGTGTATGGCGGCTGCAATATCGAAAACTCCAGTTATCCCGTGACGAATTGCGCAGAGCGTACGGCAATTTTCAAAGCTGTTTCGGAAGGGGAGAAGGAGTTTGCTGCCCTGGCCGTGATTGCCGATACGGAAGGCCCGTGTTCTCCTTGCGGTGCGTGCCGCCAGGTCATGGGCGAGTTCCACATCAATAAGATCATCATGGCCAATTTGCACGGAGCTGTGAAGGTCGTCACCTTGGAGGAACTGCTGCCATACGCGTTTTCTTCAAAGGATCTCTAAGCATTCTAAGGATAAGGAGAGAAACATGTTTTTCGCAATCAATATGCTCGGCATTCTGGTCTTTTTGGCCCTGGGCGTCCTCTTTTCCAAAAAACGCAAAGAGATCCAGTGGCGCTGCGTAGGAGTATTGCTGCTCCTCAATTTCTTTATCGCCTGGTTCTTGACGACCTTTCCCATCGGCCGGGAAATCGTATCCGGTGCGGCCGCAGCCTTTGTCTGGCTCATCAATGTTGCTTATGAAGGGATCGCCTTTGCTTTCCCCGACTGGGTCCGTGTGAAGCAAATGAATTTCTTCACGTCTGCCTTGCTGCCAATCATCATGATCGTACCGCTTTTTGACATCCTGACCTACATCGGTGTCCTGCCGTTTGTCATCAAATGGATCGGCAAGGGACTGGCGTTCATTACGCGTACGCCGAAATTTGAGACCTTTTTTGCCATTGAAATGATGTTTTTGGGCAATACGGAGGCCCTGGCCGTTTCGACGCTGCAGCTCAAACAGATGAAAGCCGAGCGTAACCTGACGCTGGCCATGATGTCCATGAGCTGCGTTACGGCAGCCCTCATCGGTGTCTATACCCACATGATGCCGGCGGCGTATATCCTGACGGCCGTACCGCTGAATTGCATCAATGCCCTTATCGTCACGAATATCCTGCATCCCGTCCGGGTCTCTGCTGCAGAAGACATCGTAGCAAAGATTGATAGCGCCGAGCGGCAGCCCTTCTTTTCCTTTCTCGGCAGCTCCATCATCGGTGCCGGCCGCCTGGTGCTCATCATCTGCGCGAACGTCATCGCTTTCGTAGCTCTGGCTGCCTTGATTGACAAGCTGCTGGTGCTCATTCACCCGTCCATTACCTTGGAAAATATCCTCGGCTGCATCCTATTCCCCTGTGCCTGGCTGCTGGGCCTCGATACAGGCGAAGCCTTTCAGCTGGCCCAGTATATGGGAACGAAGCTCATTACCAATGAGTTCGTCGTCATGCTAAGCGTACAAGACAGCATGGCCGGCTTTAGCACCCACATGCAGGGCGTCCTGACTGTATTCATCACCTCCTTTGCGAATTTCTCGACCCTGGGTATGATCATCGGCTGCTTCAAAGGCATTGTCGATGATGAAAAAAGCGACCTCATTTCCCGTAACGTGGGCTACATGCTCCTATCGGGCATCCTCGTATCTCTGCTCTCCGCCGGTATAGCCGGCTTGTTCATCTGGTAAGCAGCCAAAAGGACCTCTGACCTAACACAGGCCGGAGGTCCTTTTTTGGTGCTACGCACGGGCCAGCTGTGCCCGGACGTGGCAAGATGTGCATCCTAACGGGATCCTTATTTCATATTCGCGTTCACGAAATCGCGGATTTCAGCGAAGCTGTCTACGCTGTCCTGGAGTTCCGGTATGCAAAGGGCAAAGTCGTGTGACATGGCCGGATAGACCGTGAGGGTGACTTTGACGCCGGCAGCGGCGGCTTTTTTGGCCAGTTCTATAGCCTCATCGAGAAACAGCTCGTAGCCTCCGGCTTGGATGAGCATGGGCGGCAGGCCTGTGAGGTCGCCATGGAGTGGCGAGATACGGGGATCACTGAGTTTCATGCCTTTGGGAACAAAGGAGGGCGCATTGATTTCCCGGAACATAGCCTCATTGATCTTGCCCAAGACCATATCCTGATCGACATGATTCTGACGTGATGGGGACTGTGTCTCGGCTGTGGCCCACGGTGAATCCAAAATCAAGAGTCCCGGCTGGGGCATGTGTTCATCGCGCAGCTTCTGCGACATAGCCAGGGCCAGATTGCCACCGGCAGAATCGCCGAAGACGATGATATCCTGGGGCCGTATCCCTTCTTTGACGATAAACGTATACGCCGTCAAGGCGTCATCCAATGCGGCAGGATATTTGTATTCAGGCGCCAGCTTGTAATCTACCATATAGGTCTCTCTGGCATTGGCCAGGACAGCCTGCTGTACAGCAATGTGACGGTAGGCATTCGTCAGTGGCGCAATATACCCGCCGCCATGGAGCTGTAACACCGTATGCGCAGGCGAACCTTGGGGATTGACCAGCTTTTCTATCTTTACGCCCTTTTCCGTGATCTGCGTGTACGACCAGCCATCCGGCGCCGTAAACGCCGCAGGAGCCGTCTTCTGAGCCTTGTGAAAGGCCGTATACATCCGGTCCGTAACATAAGCCTGCTTGGCCGCACTCTCCAGCTGTACGCCCTGAGCCGGCAAGGACCAGGCCGGTGCGGCGTAGGCCGGGGCATAACTGCCCGTAACCAACCCGACACCCAAAATGGCTGCCGCTACTATCCGATTTACTCTGTGCTTCTTAAAAAACCTCCTTGAGAAATTTTTTCCCGTATATCTTTATTATATGACAAAGACAGTAGGAGAGGTCAAGGAAGTGAGTAAATCAGCTGGCTGGTCTTTGCGACAGAGACGCCTTGCCTTCACTGGGGATGAGACGAAACGGGGCGAGCTCACGGCCTGGGGCCGCGTACGTACTTATGGTAAATCAATAATCGATATGAAAAAATAATAGACCAGCTACCGCTAAAACATCTTGCAATTACATTATTATTTGTTATACTATATAAAGAATTATTTTAGAGTAAAAAAAGACTCACTATTTTCTACGCACTGGCTATATGCGGTCTTAGGTTAGTATGTTTTGCCTGGCCATACGATAGGTCTTTGCTGGTCCATACGTGGGAAAGGCAGGTTATTGCAAGTGAAGGTATTAGCGATAAATGGCAGTGCACGCAAGGCTGGAAATACGGCAATCTTGTTACACACTGTAGGCGATGTATTGAAGGAAGCAGGCATAGACGTAGAAATAGTGTCCTTTGCCGGACAGATTATTGAACCTTGCCGGGCTTGTTGGGCTTGCGGCGATACAGGCCAGTGTGTTCATCAGGAGGATCTGTTTCCGGAAATCTTTAAAAAAATGGAAAAGGCTGACGGCATTCTTTTGGGTTCGCCTGTGTATGCCGCTAACGTTACGGCTAATATGCAAGCCTTTTTGGAACGGGCTTCACACATAGCTGATACAAACCCGGACTTCTTATCCCATAAAGCAGGTGCAGCCGTCGTGGCTGCCCGCCGGGATGGTGCCTTAGGAGCACTGGATACGATGAACCATTTCTTCCTGACCCATGAAATGTATATTGCCGGGTCCCGTTATTGGAACGTCGCCTATGGCCAATTACCGGGTGATGTACGCTACGATCCGGAAGGCATGGCTACCATGAAGAGCCTGGGCCACAGCCTGGTCTACCTCTTGCGCTCTCTAAAGGGAGTTCCGGTTTGGCAAAGACCTGCCCGGATTTCGGTGCAGGCCTATAGCAATCCTTGAAGAAAAAAGACGAAAGCATCTGTCGCGTGATGGCAGATGTTTTTTTTTGCATTTTACTTGCTCAAGAGGGGCGTGACACCTAACAAATCCGCCGAAAAAAACGACGGCTTTGTGGCCATCATCTGATTCACCATGCTGATTCTCGTAAAATATGATGATCTCCTTTATGTTCCTGTTTACACGATAGCACAAACGCTATCAAAAGCAAGGAATACAAAGCCACATCTATTCATTGACAAAATATAATGAATCCTTCTAGAATTAGAATAAGATGTAAATCTTTTACGTGATACAGGAGGGCTGCAGTTGTGAACGACTGGGAAAAAAGGATACTCAACATCATAGAAGAACATCCCGGCCTCACAGCGAAGGAGATTGGGAAATACACAGGCGATGATCCCAAAGAAGTGCGGGCTGCATTGTACGGGCCGCTGCGAAAGTATTGCTACCGTCGTGCCTACTACTGGTATCCGCAGGAACAGGCACCCGTTGAAGACGGTAAGGCAGGTACGCCGGATGCACGCTTATCGTCGCTCTGTCACTACTATCTCGATTGTATGGCCATCCAGGAAAGTGATGGCGTCAAGAGCCCCTTGCATGCAGACACGGACTTGCCCTACGCAGAGCTGCAGGAACTGGAAATCGATAGTACAGATGCCAATGTAGCCCGGCTTATTCGCAAGGTATCATCAGGCAGACATCTCACGGCTTACGTTGGCTATCCGGTGCTTGTAGAGAAGGTCCTCAACAGGCAGCGTAAAGAATGGGAATGGCAAATAGCACCTGTTTTTCTCTTTCCTGTCGAGATTCACGGTGGCGCTGTCTATAGAAGTACTGTTCCTTCTATTAACCGGGAAGTTGTACGGCAGTATTCATCTCATGGCAGTGAAAGTCTCGATCAAAACCTGATCCGCCTGGAAACGGAATTGGGACTGAACAATCGTGATTTCGTGGTGGATATAGAAGAAATGACGTGTCTCTTAAGGGAGATACGCGATTGGAACTGGCGGGAACCATTGGATTCGCAGGTACTGCATACAGAACCGCCTCTTGCGTCGCTAACGGAGGAAGGCATTTACAACAAGGCCGTCTTTATCGTTTCAGAATTGGCGCCCTATACACAGGGCCTGGCACAGGAATTAGAGGCCTTATCTAAATTGCCGGCAGAGGCGTATAAAGGAACAGCCTTGTATGACTGGATATACGAGCAGACCCATGCTGATGAAACGGATAATGCTGACGTTACGCCGCTCCTGGAAGTCCTGCCCATGAATTCTGAGCAGGAAGCGGCTATCCGCTGTGCCCTGGAGCATAAACTCACCGTCGTCACCGGCCCGCCGGGAACCGGTAAATCCCAGGTCGTAACGAATCTCCTGATCAACGCTGCCTGGCGCGGTAAAAAGGTGCTCTTTACGAGCCGTAATAATAAGGCCGTCGACGTCGTAGAAGAACGGGTCAACGCCTTAGGTGCCAGTCCTATCATGGTACGCATTGGACCCAATCAGTACGCCCGTCATTTGGCAGAACAGGTGAGCAGGCTTCTGACCTATAACGCCGATGAAAAGGATGTAGAAGAGTACGAATTCTATACGAAGCACTACGACGAAGAGCTGGCCCGATATGAAGACCTGAGGCGGCAAAAGCAGGCTGTCATGGACCTGCGTAACGAAGCAGACCATTTGGAACGACAGGTCTGCGACTTGCGTCCTGACTGGGGGACTTTGTTTTCTACGCTTTCAACGGCTGCAGTCAGCCAATGTGCTGCTACGTTAGAAGCGTACCAGCACGCCTATGATCAATGGTATAAGGGACAACATACATTTCCGTCTAAGCTTTTTTGGTTTCTTTGGGGCAAAGGGAAGACCGAGGCGCTTCAAGCGGCTCTAGACCAGGTCAGAGCGTGTTTCACAGCGTATGGGCAGCCAGGTGTGCCACTTCAGGGCGCTGTACCCAATGAACAGGAACACGAGCAGCTTTGTACGGCAGCAAAAATGCTCGTCGGCCATATGGAAAAGATTGCCGCTTATAACGAAGCCAGGAAAGCCCTGACAGAGGCACCACCGCTGGAACAACTAGACCGAAGCCTGGTAAGGATGAAGGCAAACTTAGCCGAAATTGGCAAAAGACGGTGGCAAGCGTGGCTCCTGGCCAGGCCCGTACAGATTACAGCGCAGCAACGGCAGGATATGCACGCCTACATTGCTGCCGTGCAGCTGGCAAAAAATGTCGATTGCTCTGATTTTCCTAATTTCCAACGTAAATACCGCCAATTACAGCGGAAGATGACTGATTTTTTGCCTTGCTGGGCCGTGACAGCTCTGTCTGCCAGACACCGTATTCCCTTTGAACCGGGTCTCTTGGACCTGGTCGTCATTGATGAAGCGAGCCAGTGTGACATTGCATCTATGCTGCCTATGCTGTACCGGGCGAAGCGTGCTGTCATCATTGGCGATCCGAAGCAGCTGCCTCATATTAGCAATGTGTCCAACCGGCAGGATTTGTATTTGGAGCAGAAATACGCTGTGTCACTGAACTGGGCCTTTTCTGCCGTGTCCCTTTACGACTTGGCGAGCAGCCTCTCTCAGACAGGGCGAATATTGACCTTGCGGGATCATCACCGCAGCTATGCCGACATTATTGGCTATTCAAACGCTGAATTCTACGCTGGCAAGCTGCGCGTAGCTACGCAGAGCCAGCTGTTGCACTGTCCGGAAGGATTGGCACCAGGCATCCACTGGCTAGCGTGTGCAGGCAAGACAGAACGGCCACCTCAGGGCAGTGTGTATAACACAGTAGAAGCAACGGCTGTCGTTGAAGCCCTGCGACAGTATGTCATCGACACAGGCTTTACGGGTTCTGTCGGCGTCGTTACGCCCTTTAGAGCTCAGGCCAAGCTGATTAAACAGGCTTATCGGCCAGGATCCTTTTTTGTATAGCTCTCTGGACAAGAATCATTTGCTCATCGATACGGTCCACAGATTTCAAGGCGACGAACGGGACGTCATCTTTTTCTCACCCGTTATTTCTAACGGCACAAAGGAGGGAGCCCTGCGTTTCCTCGAAAGCAGTGGTAACCTCTTCAACGTTGCTGTGACCCGCGCCAGAGCTGCCCTGATTGTCGTCGGTGATGAAGCTTATTGTGCCGAACAAGGTGCATCTTATTTGCAACATTTCGTAGCGTACGTCCGCCAGCTGAACCAGAACTGGTCCGGAGAAAATATCCCTGCGCCTATCTATCCTGCCGGCCGGGATTACCCGCCTGTATCTAACGAAGATCAGGTTTCCCTTTGGGAACGCGCGTTTTATACGGCGCTTTACGATGCCGGTATCTGCACGATTCCCCAGTATCCCGTAGAGAAGTACAAACTTGATTTGGCTCTTATAGACGGTACACGGCATTTAGACATTGAAGTCGACGGCGAAATGTATCACCGGGACTGGAACGGTGAACTCATGTACCGCGACCAGCTTCGTAACCAGCGCCTCTTTGAACTCGGCTGGGACGTTAAACGCTTTTGGGTCTACCAAATCCGCGACGACAGAGACGGATGCGTAGAAGAAATCAAGAAATGGCTGGGAAAATAAGGCACTTTTGTATACGTTCGTATACTTGTAAGGCTCCCCGTTGACACGTATGATATCTATATCAAATTAGGCGATTGATATAGATATACATGAGAAAGAGGGGAAACGGGATGCAAAAGCGGGATAAATTTATATCGTATGCTATATTGGCGGCCATACTCAGTACGGGTATGGGCGCCCTGCCTGTTTACGGGGCAAGTGATGTAATCGGGCAGACCCAGTCCGTTGCCGGGCACAGTCCGGAGTCGGTCTTTGGCGGTCATGCTACGGATACAGGTGCCAGTGCGTTGCGCAATACGCTGATCCTTGAGGCAACTGCAGAAGAGCTGAGCATTGCCTACGGTGGTTTTTCCTTAACCGGAGCCGCAGAGAAGAATACTCTGGAAATTTCCTCCGGCAGTTTGGCCGCAACCGATGTCTATGGCGGCTATGTCAGCAAAGGCACGGGAACGGTCAAAGAAAACAACGTGAGCATGAACGGCGGCCTGGTCAAAGGCGCCTTGTACGGCGCGTATACGGCTGCCGGAATGGCGCAGGAAAACCAGGTGTCGGTCAGTGACGGCACAGTAAAGGAAAATGTGTACGGCGGCTATAGTTACCGTGGCTCTGCCCAGGGCAATGACGTACGCCTTAGCGGCAGCACTGTCGTAGGTGACGAGGAGGATTTTGATAACGGCAACGTATACGGCGGTGTCAGTAACAGCGGGGCGGCTCTGGCCAATACCGTGACCTTAGAGGACAACGTACAGGTGTATAATTCTGTCACCGGAGGGCAGGTCGATGGAGAAGATAGCACCGGTGCCGTTACGGGCAATACCGTCACCATGACCGGCGGAACCGTTGCCGCAGACCTCCAGGGCGGCCTGACGTATGGTACTGGCCTGGTTTCCGATAATACGGCAGACCTTATGGGTGGTACCGTTGCAGGCAGTGTCTACGGTGGCTTTGCTATGGCTGGTCCGGCAACGGGCAACGTCGTGAAGCTGCAAGGATCGGCAACGGTCGGCATCAATGTATGTGGGGCCTTTATCACTGACGGCGACGGCGTGGCCCAGGCCAACCAGGTACACCTCAGTGGCGGCGTGGTGCAGTACAATGCCTACGGCGCCTATAGCATGCAGGGAGATGTCACAGGCAATATCCTGACACTGAGTGGCCAAGCCGTGCTCGGGAGCGGCAACGATGCTGGCGGGTTTACGGATCCCGATGCCGGAGGCTATGCCGGCTATACCATGGGTGGTGCCGCTACGAATAACGTGCTGGAAATCCGGGAGAACGCACAGCTTTTGGGCCAGGCCGCAGGCGGGTTTGCCGGGAGCACTTCGGCAGGAGACGTTACGGGAAATCAGGTAATCATGACCGGCGCTACCGTAGGCAAAGCCGGCGCTGGCAATGTCCTGGCAGGGGGCTGGTCCCAAGGCTCAGGGCAGGTCACTGGCAATCAGGTAGTGCTGCAGGGCGATACCGTGCAGGCAGATCTGTACGGCGGCCGGGCAGCCAGTGGCACTGCCTCTGACAACAGCGTTCGCATAAGTGGCGGCACCATCTACGGCGATATCTATGGTGGCTATGCACAAGCCGGCGATGCTACGGATAACGTCGTCACCATTACAGGTGGCACCTTGGGTAGTACCAGCGGCCTCTACGGCGGCACAGCAGGAGAAGGCAAGAAAAGTACCGGCAATACACTCCATTTCTATCTAAAAGACGTTCGTATTGGCGAGCTGGCCGATTTCCAGAACCTTAATTTCTACGTACCCACTGGCACAACAGCCGGCGAAACCATGCTGACTATAGCCGGCGATGAAGCGACAAATCTGAATGGCACAACCATCCAGGCAGCCGTAGAAGACGCGACACAGCTTCATCCCGGTGAAATCATGACGCTCATCACCAATGCCCATGGCGTCACGACGACGGATGCCACTCTGTCTATGATGGCCGGTAAGAGCACCGTCACCGACGCTGGCTTCGTTACCCGCGCTGTAGGCATCAAGACTACAGATGATCAGAAATCCGTCGTCCTCTACATTCCTGAAAACGGGCAGGCAAGCCTTTCGCCGGACACGAAACTCTTGGCCGAAGCCCGCGCAGCCAGTCTGGAAACACTGTGGCAGGCATCCAACATGGTCACGACGACGGGCTATGCCGATGCTATCGCAGCAGCCAGCCAAGTATCCAGCGGTTTCACACCGTACGTCTCCCTAGGCGGTTTCAACCTGCGTCACGAATCAGGTTCCTACATCGATACGAATGGCCTCAATGCCAACGTAGGCTTCGTCCGCCGCTATACGAAAGATTCCCATGTAGATACACTCATGCCGTTCTTTGAATATGGCAGAAATAACTACACCAGTCACCTTGACAATGGTGCCCGGGCTGATGGCAATCAGCACTACACAGGTGGCGGTATCCTCTGGCGCCGTGACCGGGCCGATGGCCTGCACTACGAAGCCATGATCCGCGCCGGTCGTTTAAGTGGTGACTTCAAAGGCCGCATCAAAGGCTACGAAGCTACCTACGACAGCAGCTCGCCATACGTAGCCGCAGAACTGGGCTTGGGCAAGGTCATCACGCAGGACGCTCATTCCTTCGACTACTACGGGAAATTCTTCTGGACCCACGTGGGCAGTGACAGCACACAAGTGCACTCCAGCCTGGGAAGCAGCCAATACGACTTCGATTCTATCAACTCGTACCGTACCCGCGTAGGCGTCCGTTGGACGAAACAGCAAAGCGACCACAATTCCTACTACGCCGGCCTGGGCTGGGACTACGAATTTGACGGCGACGCCAAAGCCTCCTACCGCTATTTCAACACGCCCAACCCGAGCACGAAAGGCTCCAGTGGTTTCTTAGAAATCGGCTGGCAGAGCAAAATCACCAAAGACAACCCCTGGGACGCCGATGTGAATATTACCGGCTGGGCCGGGAAACAACGTGGCGTCACCTATGGATTATCACTGACCAGAGCCTTTTAATAGAGAAAAATAGAAGAGTAAAATAATAACGAAGCCTCCGGCTTCAGGACATGCATTGAGTGTCCTGGGGCTGGGGGCTTTTTGCGTTAAATCGAAATACTATATCTAGGTCAACGGGCTATTTTCTGATACAATGGATACATACATTAAAAAACGAAAGGCATGTGACGGAGAATGCCCCCATGGAAAATCAATCGAACTGTTCCTGGTCAATGGAACAGCAGACAGCATTATTACAGCGGAATTATCAAACTGGAACGGCAAGGCCATCAAGATTCCGCGTATTGAAGTAGCCGCTTGCAAACGTGACGACGTAACCGAAGTGGGTGTATACTTCCTTTTTGGTAAGGATGATGACAACGCAGACATCGTCTACATCGGCGAATCAGAGAACGTTAAGGAACGGTTAGTTCAACATATCCGGGATTACCCGGACAAAGAATAATTCTATTGGAACACAGCGGTTATTTTCATCGGTCATGACCTCAATAAGGCACTAATACGTTACCTCGAAAATCGCTTTGTAGAAATAGCCAGAAAGACCAGACGCTATACGGTCGTCACGAAGAATACGTACCGCAACACGGTCATAAAAGAATCGCAAGTGGCCATGATGGAAGAATTCATCGAAAACGTGCAGATTCTGCTTAACACACTCGGGTATAAGGTACTGGAACCCTTAGTAGAAGAAGCCCGTACGGCTGATTCCGTGGCGCCTCAACTGGAAACTGGCATGTTGTCCATCACCTCGGGAAACGTCAATGCCACCGGGAAAGTCACGGCAGAAGGGTTTGTCGTATTAGAAGGGGCCACCATCAATGAAAAAACCGCAGAAAAATCGCTGAGCACAGGCGCTATTAAACAACGTGCCGACCTCCTGAAATTGGGGAAAGTAAAGAACTGGGTAACAACAGAAAATATTCTTTTTTCGAGCTCTTCCGCTGCTGCCGCGTTCGTCTTAGGGTATAATGTCAGTGGCCCGCGTACCTGGAAAGCAGCTGACGGACGGTGCTTGAAGGAAATAGAAGAAGCGGAAACGAAGTAAAACCGAAAAAATATAAAAATAGAAAAATAAACCAAGGTATGTTTGGCATACACCACAGCCACAGGCAGATCTGTCGCCCTCGACAGGCGCATGGTCTGCTGTGTCACGGCTGCGGGCATTGGCGGCGTATACCAGAGGTGTGGGGATCTACGGTACGGGGCTTTACGTTTCGCCTCTTTCGATTAGGATCCACGGTACATGTCTTTACGGTTCGCCTCTATCCCTGTTTGCCAAAGCAAACAGTACTTTCTCCCCGGAGAAAGCAAGGGGTGTTTTGTTTTTCCGCGCAGCCTGATGCGGGCCATATTTTACAATATTCGAGGTGATTTCATGTCAAAAACTATAGCCGTTCTTTCTGATACGCACGGTCTTTTGCGTCCTGAAGTATTGGACCGGATTGCCGGTTGCGATGTCATCATCCATGGTGGCGATATCAATAAGCCTGCCATTCTGGACGAATTGAAACAACTAGCTCCCTTATACGTCGTTCGTGGCAATAACGACAAGGAATGGGCCGAAGGGATGCCGGAGACGCTGACCTTCCAGATTGAAGACGTCCATTTCTTCACGGTCCACAACAAAAAATTCGTCCCCAAAGACTTACCCGGCATCGACATCGTCGTCTTCGGCCATTCCCACAAGTACTTCGAAGAGACCATCGATAGCCGCCTCTGGCTCAACCCCGGCAGCTGCGGCAAACGCCGCTTCGATCAGGAAATCACCTTTGCCATCATGACTATTGACGGCAAGGCTGTACAAGTAGAGAAGGTCGTTATTCCGCATCCGAAGAAATAGAGAAGATAGCAGACAGGTGATTGCAAAAAGCTAGGTACCGTAAATGAACCACTTTCGTCACAGAATTTCCGTTCTGTGACGAAAGTGGTTCATTTCATTCCTCTTGATTTCCCAATTTCCTTCTGCTATACTAGTCTCAAGAAAACTAGTTGATTAACTCAACTAGTATGTCGTTATAGTTGATTAGGTCAACAAAAAGTGTCATACGAGCAGGAGTGTGAACAGTATATGGACCATTTACAGGCAGGTCATTTCTTTGGCATTATCAATCGCCGTTCTCAGGCCTTTATCACCTGGGCTTGTCAGGCGTGGAATCTTTCCTATTCTGAGTATATTACCCTCATGGCGCTCTATCAGAACGATGGCTGCAGTCAGAATGATTTGTGCGCCAGTCTGCAGTCTGATAAGGCTATGACGGCGCGGAATGTGAAGCTCCTCGAAGAGAAGGGCTTTGTCCGGCGCGAGCAGAGTGGAGCAGATAAGCGGTTCAAATATCTGTCCCTGACGGACCAGGCCTTGGCAGTCCAGGGCAAGCTGGAATCCATCTTGAAGAGCTGGACCGATTGCGTGAGCCGTGGTATCGATGAGGCGACGCTGACCAAGGCCTTATCGATCATGCAGCTTGTGGCCGATAATGCCGTTCACTCCGATTTTGCCTTGGTGTGGCCCGAAGGGAGAGATCAGCATGAAAAATAAATCCCTATGTCTCGTCCTGGCTCTGGTTTGCTGCCTCGTCCTGGCCGGGTGTGGCTCTGATGCGTCCCACGAGCAGACGGCAGACCAGCTCGTCAAGACAGTACAAGTAGGCAGTGCTGAAGCCGGGTCTACAGCAGGAACCTATGCCGGCAGTGTCAAGGGCCGCTACGAAAGTAATCTGTCCTTTCAGGCCGGTGGCCGCATTACAGCACGAAACGTGCAGCTCGGCTCTGTCGTCCATGCTGGTGACGTCCTCATGACGGTTAATCCCCAGGATGTGGCCCAGGCTGTAAACCAGACACAGGCCCAGGTTAGTGCCGCCGAAGCCCAGCTCAATTTGGCTAAGTCCAATCTGGCCCGCTATCAGCAGCTCTATGCTCAGGATGCTGTTAGTGCAGCGGCCCTCGATCAGTATACGACGGCGTATAATCAGGCTCAGGCTCAATATGACCAGGCTGTAGCCGCCATGTCAGCCCAAGAAAATCAGCTTTCCTACACACAGCTCACGGCTGATGCCGATGGCGTGATTTCTGCTGTGACCGGGGAAGTAGGGCAGGTCGTGGCAGCCGGTCAGACGGTACTCACGCTGGTCCATAACGGTGACTTAGAAGTGCAAATCAACGTGCCTGAAAACCATGTAGCCGATTTCCCAACCGGCAAAGAGGTTTCAGCTACCTTCTGGGCTCTTAATGACCAGCCTGTACGTGGCGTAGTCCGGGAAGTAGCACCTATGGCCGACACGGCCTCGCGGACGTACAAGGTCTCTATTACCTTACCTGAACCGCCGGCAGGACTGCAACTGGGCATGACCGCGTCCGTGACCAATGCTGCTGCAGCCGCGACAGGGGCGTCGTATGTACTGCCTTTGTCGGCCGTGTATCAGACCGGTGACACGCCTCAGGTTTTTGTCGTTGGCAAGGATAAGACCTTGAAACTCGTACCTGTACAGGTAGAGAAATTTGGCGATAACAGTGTCAGCGTTACAGGCCTCCAGGCTGGTGACGAAGTCGTGACAGCCGGTGTACACATGCTCCACGACGGCCAGCGCGTACGAACGGAGCGTGATGAAACGTGAGAAACCTTTCGGAAGTTGCCCTGAAGCATCGCGTTCTGGTCTGGTATTTCATCATTCTCGTGGCCATTGCCGGCGTCTTTTCGTATATGAAGCTCGGCCGCATGGAAGATCCGACGTACACGGTCCGGACTATGGTCGTCAGCGTCGCCTGGCCCGGTGCGTCGGCGCAGCAGATGCAGGAACAGGTTACAGATAAGATCGAAAAGAAGCTTCAGGACACGCCTAACCTCGATTACATCAAAAGCTATTCCCGTCCGGGCCAGTCCGTCATTTATGTGAACCTGACAGACCAGGCACCGCGCGATTCTATCCGCAGCACGTGGCTCGAAGTGCGCAACCTGACGGAGGATATGAAGAAGGATTTGCCCAGTGGCGTCTACGGTCCCTATTACAATGACCGCTTTGATGACGTCTACGGCTCCGTCTACGCCATTACCGGCGACGGCTATTCCTATGAAGAGTTGCGCCAAAAGGCAGAAAAAATCCGCCGCATCATGCTCGATGTGCCCGACGTGAGCAAGGTCGAGCTCTTAGGTGTGCAGACGGAAAAGATCTACATTGAAGTGGCCAACGCCAAGCTGGCCGAGCTGGGCATTGCGCCGACGGTCATTTCCGATGCCGTCAACGGCCAAAATGCCATGACGCCGTCGGGCATGATCGACACACAATCGGATAACGTCTACCTGCGCCTTTCCGGTGAGTTCAACGACGTGGAAGCCATCCGCAACCTGCCCATTAACGCTGGCGGGCATGTCTTCCGCTTAGGCGACATTGCGACGGTCGAACGGCGCGACGTGGAACCGGCAGACCCGCAGATGTACTACAACGGTCAGCCTGCTGTGGGCATTGCCCTGTCTATGAAGAGCGGCGGCAACAACCTGGCGCTCGGCGAAAACCTGAAAAAACTCCTGGCGAGCGTCAAGCCGGACCTGCCGGCAGGCATGGAAATCCACCAGGTTTCGGACCAGCCACAGGTCGTTAAAGACTCCATTTCCGATTTCGTCAACACCCTGCGGGAAGCCATCATCATCGTCCTTATCGTGAGCTTCCTCAGCCTGGGCCTGCGCACAGGCCTGGTCGTCGCCTTTTGCATCCCCTTGGTTCTCACTGGCGTTTTCTGCGTCATGGAGATTGCCGGCATCGATTTGCACAAGGTTTCCTTAGGCTCCCTGATCATCGCCCTGGGCCTCCTCGTGGACGACGCTATTATTGCCGTAGAAATGATGACGGTCCAGCTGGAAAAAGGCATGAACCGCTTCGACGCGGCGTGCTACGCCTTCAAGGCCACAGCAAAGCCCATGCTCACAGGCACGCTCATCACTTGCTGTGGTTTCATTCCCGTGGCCTTTGCCGACGGCGCTGCTTCGGAATTTTGCCAGGCCCTGTTCCCGGTTATTACGGCAGCCCTGGTTATTTCCTGGATTGTCTCGGTCATGGTAGCGCCGCTCTTTGGCTATTATCTTATTAAGCCCAAGGCCGCAACGGAAACAAAGCCTCTTTATTCGGGGCGTTTCTACGTCTTTTTCCGCCGCGTCCTGCGCTGGTGCCTGACCCACAGGACTATTGTCTTGAGTGGTACAGCTGCCTTATTTGTCCTGTCCCTGGGCCTCATGAAATTTATTCCCCAGGAATTTTTCCCGCCGTCCTTGCGGCCTGAATTGATTGTGGAAATGACCCTCCCTGAAGGCTCGTCTCTTCAGGCAACGCAAAAGGAGGCTGCCCGTTTTTCAAAATATCTCCAAAGCAAGGATAGTCTCCTCAAGGATTATTCGTACTACGTCGGTGAAGGGGCACCGCGCTTTGTCCTCACGATCGAACCGGTCCTGCCGGCCAATAACTACGCCCAGTTCGTCGTCGTGGCCAAGGATACAGCCGCTAGGGAAGAACTGACGCAGGACATCAAGAAGGAAATGGCCGACCAATACCCGAACGTGCGCAGTAACGTCAAAAAAGTCCCCTTAGGCCCGCCGGCGGACTATCCTATTATGTTGCGCGTAAGCGGCTACGATACGGACAAGGTCAAGGCCTACGCCCAAGAAGCCGCCCAGATCATCGCCAAGGATCCGAACACGGAAAACGTATTTCTCAACTGGAACCAAAAGAACAAGGTCATGCGCGTCGACCTGGATCAGAACAAGCTGAAAACCTTAGGCATTTCTGGCCAGACTGTCGCCCAGACCCTTTATACAGAAATCTCCGGCGCTACAGTCGCTCAATATTACGCGCCGGACAAGACGATCGATATCCAGCTGCGCCTGCGCGACGCAGACCGGCAGAATCTGGCTACCATCCAAAGTTTGCCTGTCTATACGGGTCCAACCACAGGCTACGTGCCTCTGGAACAATTAGGGAAGATCCGCTACGACGCTGAAGACGGTCTCATTTGGCGGCGCGACCTGAAGCCGACTATCACCATCAATGCCGGCATCAAAACGGGTACAGCCAACGACGCCACGCAAAAAGCCTATGATTCGTTGGCCGATTTGCGAAAATCCCTGCCTTTTGGCTACAGCATCGATATTGGCGGCTCCCTGGAAGATAGTCAGAAATCCTTGAAGTACCTGTTACAGCCTGTACCGATCATGATTATCCTCATTATGACACTCCTCATGTTCCAGCTTACAAGTCCGTCCCTCATGGTCATGGCTCTCATCATGGCACCACTGGGCCTTATTGGCGTAGCTGCAGGTATGCTCATTTTCCAACAAGCCTTGGGCTTCGTAGCGTACTTAGGCATCCTAGCTTTAGGGGGCATGATCATCCGCAACGCCATCATCCTCATCGACCAGATCCAAAAACACATGGCCGCCGGGGATAACCCGTGGCAAGCCATCATCGACTCGGCTGTCATGCGCTTCCGGCCCATCATGCTCACAGCCGCAGCCGCCATCCTAGGCATGGTCCCACTCATGCGCAACATCTTCTGGGGCCCTATGGCCGTAGCCATAGCCAGTGGTCTTTTCGTAGCGACAGTTTTGACACTGCTCGTATTACCGACACTCTACGCAGCGTGGTTTAGAATCGGCGAAGACGGGAAGATGAGGAAACGGTGGTAAATGCGTCTCAGCTTTTGAAAAGGCAAAACCTTTTGTCAAGTAGAACAAGACATGGAACGGTGAAGTGATATTATTTTGATATATGTTTGATTTAATGTATGGAAAAATATATAACAAGAGAAATCAATTTACAAACTTAGATATATCTGAAAATAGGAGGTATTTCTTCAATGGATTTCGTTGTAAGACCATATCAAGATGGAGATGCACAGTATGCAGCAAATCTTCATAAAAAACTCTATTCCGAAGAATATTCGTGGGGTTCGAGCTTTACGGAATATGCCGCAAAGATTGCCCTTGATTTTGCGCAGAAGCCCAAGAATCAAAGAGAAGAATTGTTTCTGGCAGAAAGCAACGGAACCCCTATTGGTTGCATTATGCTCTGCCAAACAGATGAGCCATCAGTAGGACAGCTTCGATTATTTGCTGTAGAAAAGGAATACCGCAAGTATGGCGTTGGCTCGGCGTTAATTCAGGCCTTAATGGCGAAAGCAACGTCTGTCGGCTATCAAAAACTCATCCTTTGGACAGCTAGTCCTCTGACAGCCGCCATCAGACATTATAAAAAACTCGGCTTCCGAATTACAGAAACAGTGGAAAACCATGACTGGAGTACGAAGGGAGAAACACTGAACGAAATAAAAATGGAAATGGATATAAATCCAGTATGAAAAATGGAGGTGTGTTTTCACACCTCCATTTTCATGTTGATTATTTGGAATCAATAGTATTTTTATCAACATCCATCACCAACTCAGAAAAACTACTATACCGTCGATACCGCTCCGGATGATTTTTCATCGCTTCATACTCATCAAGAGCCTCACGAGTTTCCGCATTGAATCCATCGCAGTTCAAATCCAAATCATCTATCTGAACATCCTTATCATAAGGTAATCTGAAGAAAACGGCAATATTATTCGGATTCGGTTGATTAACGTTAATCACTATTCTAACCCGCCACTTTGACCTTTTGACAGATATGCTATAATAGTACTGTAACTAATTTTACTACAACAGGAGGCAATTACTATGAAAGTCTTAATGCTAAACGGCAGCAGCCATGTAAATGGTACCACCATGCAGGCTCTGAAGGAAATGAGCAAGGTTTTTGAAGCTGCTCAGATTGAAACAGAAATTGTCCAGCTCGGAGCAGCCCCTTTGCGTGACTGTACGCAGTGCTTGTACTGTCAAAGCCACGACGATGGCTGCGTATATAAGGATGACGGCGTCAATGACTTTGTCGAAAAAGCCAAAACAGCCGATGGCTTTGTTTTCGCCTCGCCTACCTACTTTGCCCATCCCAGCGGCCGTATCTATTTCTTCCTGGACCGCGTATTCTTCAGCAGCGGCAAAAACGAAATCTATCCGGCCTTCCAATACAAACCTGCCGCAGCCGTAGCAGTAGCCCGCCGCGCCGGCACGACAGCCACCCTGGATGGCCTTAATAAATACTTCGGCATCGCCCAAATGCCAGTAGCCGGCTCTACCTACTGGAACATGGTTCACGGCATGGTAGCCGCAGACACAAAAGAAGACAAAGAAGGCCTCCAAGTCATGCGCAACCTGGCCCGCAACATGATCTGGATGATGCAATGCTTCGAAGCAGGCAAAAAAGCCGGCGTAGCGTATCCACAACCGGAAACCGAAGCCTTCACCAACTTCGTAAGATAAGAAAAAAATGCACCTCCATCGGTGCTAACGCACCACTTCCTCCAGCGGAGAAAAGACGACGCAATCGCGTCGTCGGAAGAGTAGAAACCGGAACTACATCAACGCTGATTATCCACAGCCGCGTAAACCAAAGCGCCGCAGGCCCGATTAGCAAAATAATCCCCTTCCCAGCCTGCGGCCACCACGCACCCACAATCAAAAGCCCATCCGACATGCGGATGGGCTTTTTCCCGTCACTCCCCATGCCTTTCCTGCCAAAAAACGTCCCTTTTATGCCACTCGCCCTTTTCAGCAAACAAAACGTGATATAATTCAAGTACAAAGAAAAATAACGAAAACTTATACAACACATCACAAGAAGGCAATCCATATACAGGCTTGGGCTCTGTCACGTGGGGCAGTGTCTACGGCGGCTATGCCCCTTATGGCAAAGCCGATGAAAATACGGTGGATGCAGAAAATGCGTATGTCAAAGGCACGGTCTATGGCGGCTACGTTTTTCTTGATGAAGACAATACAAGCATCACTGCACCTTTTACGGCAGACGCCAGCGGCAATACGGTTACGCTGAAAAATACCACCGTGTTTAGCCAAATATATGGTGGTTCTGTAGAGCGTATCGGCGAAGGCTCTGACCTGTTCCCGTATCTGCAGCCCTCTGCTGCCAGTAACAACACAGTGACCATCACCAATGAATCAACTACACCTATTACCTATCACGATATCTATGGCGGCTACACGACTAAGGGCGATGCCAGCGGCAATATCGTCAGCCTGGAAGGGACCCTCAGCGGCAGCGGGGCGGAAGCCCAAACGAATGTGTTTGTGAAATCTAGATATTCTCAGCTTTCTGCATTTGTAACCGGCGGTGAAACGAGGAGTGGCAGTGCCAACGGAAACAAGGTCAGCTTGGAGAACGTCGGCATTAACGATACCGTTGTTGGCGGTTATACAGAAAATGATCTGTATGTATCGGACGATAGGAGGGCCTACACCAGTGCCAATGGAAACAGCATATATTTTGAAAATGTGTATGGCGCAGATGACGACTCGGGAAATTATCATTGGTCCCAGGCCCTCGGTGGTTATTTGCTTGTTTTTGCAGATTTAGACCCGGAAAACGAAGGAGCACGGCTATATGGTGAGAGCAATGATAACACAGTAATTCTGGTTGGCTCACCTGACATGCCCCAGTTGGCACACATCAAAACCGCCAGTGGCAGCTATACAGAATCCAATGCAAATTTCACTGTAAACGATACGAGTTCGGCTGAGCGCTATGCTGTATCCTTGAGCAGCAATGGTAATACGGTTTCCTTAAATCACTACCAGGCAGCAAATGTCATAGCCGGCAACTCCGGCACCAACATATCTGTTTATAAGGAAGACGATTCTGAAAAGAACTCAAGTTCTCTATCCATAATCGCAAGTGACATGGCAAATGACAACCGCGTCTTCTTGACGGACAGCACAATTACCCTCAACGTCATTGGCGGCGGGACCGCTGCCTATATTGATGCAGAAGAGCTCAGTGATATGGAAATGATGCTTACACAGAGCATGAGCGATACGGCCACGGGCAATACAGTCGTTCTGACAGGAAGCAATGTGACAGGAGAAATTGAAAATGGGGAACTACGCTATGGGCACGTGGTTGGCGGCTTGGCCTTCCAAGGTACAGCCGCAGGCAATACGGTGACCTTGCAGAAAAATTCCCAGGCCATTAACGTCTATGGCGGTATTGTTGGCTATGGTGAGGCTGCAGGCAATACGGTCAACCTTTCTGACAGCACGGTAACCAGTGCCTATGGCGGCGCTGCAGGTGTGTTGGGAACAGATGGCACGCTGAGAGACGACTTGAATGAAATAGCATTCCTGAGCGACACCTACGTAGGGGCTGAGACTCAAGCTAAGCTTACCAGCAAGGCCAAAGACAATACGGTCAACATGATCAGCGGCACGGCCGATTTCCTCTGGGGCGGCTACGCAAAAGCTTTTGAAATAACACAAAGCGATTATGTAAACCATGAAGAAGTTTTCACTACTACGGACTACGTCAGCGGCTCCGCCAACGGCAACACGGTAAACTACTACGGCGGCACAGTGAATAACAGCATCATCGGCGGCCAGTCCGACTCAGCCGCAGCCAACGACAACATCGTCAACCTTTATGCGCCCTTAGTAGGGGAAAGCCTGAACCTTTCCGGCGGCATCGGCCAGACCGAAAGCACAGGCAATACGCTCAATGTCTATGCCAAAGGAAATAGTGTCGCCAACCTGGATCACTTCCAAGCGTACAACTTCTACGTCCCGGCAGACACTGTGGCCGGTGACACGTTCCTCACCGTTACGGGCACAGCGGACCTGACAAACGCCACAGTCAAGGCCGGCGTAGAAGAAACGACGAACCTCAGCGAAGGCCAAGTCATCAACCTTATCTATGATGCCAAGGGCCTCACCACCGACGGTGCCACCTACGCCATGATGGACGGCAAAGACACCGTCACCGACGCAGGCTTCCTGCAGCGCAAAGCATCCATTTGGAAACAAGACGACAACACCATCGTCATCGGTATCCTCAAAAATACGACACCGACCCTGAACGCTGACACGAAACTCTTCGCCGAAGACCGGGCCGCAGCCGTAAACCTCATCAGCACCAGCAGCGACTTTGCCGCCACCAGCGCCTACGACGGCGCCCTCACCGCATGGAACGCAGACAAAGCCACCAAAGGCGACTTCACACCCTACCTAGTCGTAGGCGGCCACGACCTCCGCGCCGACACAGGCTCCTACGTCGACACGTACGGCCTCAACGCCAACCTGGGCTTCGTCAAACGAACTGACCGGAAAGGCCACACGGACACGTTCATGCCGTTCCTCGAATACGGTAACGGCAACTACACGAGCCACCTGGATGACGGCGCCCGCGGCGACGGCAACCAACGCTACGTAGGCGCAGGCCTCCTCGCCCGCAGAGACCTGGATAACGGCCTCCACTACGAAGCCCTCATCCACGCCGGCCGCACGAACGGTGATTTCCACGGTCAAATAGATAACCACCTGACCAGCTATGACACGAGCGCCCCGTACGTCAGCGTCATGCTAGGAGCCGGCAAAATCGTAAAGAAAGACACGACCTCCGTAGACTACTACGGCAAACTCTTCTGGACCCACCTAGGCAGCGACACGGTACAACTCCACTCAGACCTAGGCACCTCCCAATACGACCTGGACACCATCAACACCTACAACACAAGACTAGGCTTCCGCTGGACCAAAGACATGAGCCCCACCACATCCTACTATGCGGGACTCGCCTGGAACTACCAATTCGGCGATAACGCCACCGCCCGCTACAGCACCTTTGAAACCCCAGCAGCCGGCGTAAAAGGCCACAGCGCATTATTAGAACTAGGCTGGCAAAGCAAAATAGACAAAAACCATCCCTGGGGCGCCGACCTCCATGTAACAGGCTGGACAGGAGTCCAGCGCGGCGTAACGTATAGTGCAACCGTAAGCAGAACGTTCTAAAAAAAGGCGCCACCTGTGGGGGAGCTGGGACTGAAGAGGGCATTTCTGTGGATTCAACCTCTATCCCGGATTCGCCGTACTTTCTACGGTCTCGGAGAAAGCCTATTTTTTTATTTTTATTTCATAGTAGTACTTATTAATTTTTTAATAGATTTTAATTATATAAAATCAGAGCAATATAAAAGTCAAAATACCTTATTTTAAGGGCATGGTTGATTTTTTCGCATTAATTATAATGATTTTTTACCTGTTAAATGTATATTATTTAAATTAATCTATGCAAATAAGTTATAATTTAGAATAAAAATTAATATACTTTAGTATAGTTGTAATATAAAATAATCCATTTTACAATATAATAAAACTATAAATAAAGTTCTGATGACATGTTATCTTTATGACACAATGGAAATTAATTTGGCTTGCTATACGCAAAATTAAATCATAATTTCTAATATTTTGGTTACGCGCTTTTTTTATACGAGATTATTTACCGGTAGATTTGCCGGATGATTTGGGAGATTTTTATACGCTTGTCCAGCTGCAGGGAAGGCAGTGAGGGCAATGGGTATACGTACTGGTAACTTCGTTTCTTAAGAAACGAACATACCGAGGAGGGACCACTTACAGGTTAGAGAGTAGAAAGGGGTTTGTGTCATGGATAAGATATATAGGGTCGTTTGGAGCAAGGTGAAAAACAGATATATTGCCGTACCAGGGCTTTTCAGGCATACTACGGGCTACAATAAGGTAGTGGCGGCTCTTTGTGTGGCTCTGGTTTGCACGGGCGGTTCGCTGGTCTTGGCTGAGGATACATCGATTGCTGCTCAGGATGCCGTGATTCAGGGCACGTTGATCGTGAATGGGAAAAAAGCCGATGGCAGTGCGCTTAATCCTAATAAACCGGCCGTCACTGTCCATGGGCTGATGGTGAGCAAAGACGTGTTACAGGTGAATCATTTGATGGGTACGTCCGGTAACGGATCCGGAACGATTGACGTAAGCAGTGTCAACACCAATGACGAATTGCGCACTCATGGCTATCTGGTGGTAGGCGCACAGGAAACGTCCGAGGGAGACAGCACGGTTAGTGAACGGTCTGCTTCCATTGGTACCAACAACCAGATTGATGGAACGAATTCCATCGGCGTCGGTCTTTATAATAACGTTTATGGTCATGCAGCTCAGGCTGCAGGCTGGAAGAATCAGGCCTATGCTATGGGCAGTTTCGCCTTTGGGCTGGAAAATAACGTCTACGCGTCCTATTCCTTTGCTGGCGGCGCCTATTCGGAAGCCGGAAATAAAGGGGATGCAGATGTATCTACACCTGAGGGCAGGCATAAACTACAAAATAACGCTAAAGGCTGGAACTCCTTCGCCTATGGCTTCCGGGCACGGGCGATTGGCAATGCGTCTGCCGCCTTAGGGTACAGGAGTGAGGCCTTAGGAGAAAACAGCTTTGCTGCTGCCGGTGGCCTGACCGGTGAAAAGGCAAAAAACGCCGTTGCCTTGGGTTCTAAGGCTAAAGCGGATTTGAAGGATTCCGTCGCCTTGGGCAGTCGTTCCGTAGCATCTGTCGACAAAGGCGTCGTTGGCTATCGTCCCACCAGTACGGTCCAAACGGGTGCAAAACCGGTAAAAGCAGCACCGAGTGCACTGGCTAGTACGTGGCAATCGACAGCCGCCGCTATTGCCGTAGGGGATGCGCCCAATGGCATTACCCGTCAAATCATTGGCGTAGCAGCCGGGACAGCCGATACGGATGCCGTCAATGTAGCCCAGCTGAAACAGGTCGTAGCCATGGCGGCAAAGGGAAATGATACGAGAAGTACCGTAAAAGCCGGTGAAAATGTCACCCTCACTACCCAGGGTAATGAATTTGGTGCGGACGAATACACTATCAACGTAAAGGCCGACGGCAAGGTAGCCTCAGGTGATACAAAGCTGATCAGCGGGGACACAGTGTATCAGGAAACGCGGGTCCAGGCCGACGGCAATTACATCAGGCAAACCAATACAGCAGCTGAAAATATCACCGCCCTAGATAACCAGATAGGCATGAATACGAAAAGTATTACCAATCTCGGTGGCCAGATCAGTAAGCTGGACTCCCGTATCAATCGCGTTGGTGCCGGAGCTGCCGCCCTGGCCGGACTCCATCCGCTAGACTTTGACCCGGATAATAAATGGGATTTCGCTGCAGCCTATGGCAATTACAGTAATGCCAATGCCGTGGCCATCGGCGCATTCTATCGCCCGAACGAAAATATGATGTTCAGTATCGGCGGTTCCTTCAATGGCGGAGAAAACATGATGAACTTCGGCATCAGCTGGAAATTCGGCCAGACGAGCAACGTAATCCGGTCGAGAATCTCCATTACCGAAGATGTCTTAGCCTTGAAACAGCAAGTAGCCGCACTGACGAAAGAACTTGCCGCCTATAAATCCGGCATGAGCATGACAAAATAGAAGCAACGAAAAAGACGCTGCTGGCGCAGGTTTTCCTGACCGGGAAGACACTGCCGCCACGGCGGCGTCACTGGATTCGAAATCGTACCTTGCCAAGGGGGAAAGTGGGCGTACCAGCGCTCGGAAGAAGAAATTGGTCCCCCCTTAACGTACAGCACGGTACCGTTATTCGCCACAACCCCGACTTAGCAATTCCTTCCCACTCGGGCGCAGCGCGTGACAGTAACGATAGAGCGTACCGCGTGTGAAGTAACTGTGCGTTTTGCCTCTAACGGGTTCTGAGACCCCACTTTCCCTGTTGGGAAGGTACGAAGTCTAAGGCTGCACCGCCTCTAGCGAATCCCAAGTTTAGATGAAAAGGCTATTTTTCAAGTAAAACGAGAGATAGCCTTTTTGTAATAATTATTGATAAATAGGCTTAAGGAAATAATAAAACGTAAGGGAATAATCGATAAAGTTTAGTTATTGCAATATAACGAAACTTTTGTTATACTGTACTTGCAAATACGTATTGCAAATTTGTATTTCCAACTTTCTTTCTTCCCTTTTACCTCAGAAGGTACCTTTCATGAAAAGAGAGCCACACCCCCCAAGTGGCTCTCTTTTTCGTGTTGATTTTCTGAATTCTCATTTACAACCTATATATTCTCAATTATGTAAAAAGGAGAGAATTAAAGGCCAAAATAGGCTCAAAAAAAGGAAGTTTCGCGAGTAATTCACCTAAAAGTATTTAAAACGCCTAAAAAGGGCCAAATTGCTCGATTTCTATGAAAATATAGGGTTTTAAACAAAAAATACAGCTGTACAGCGTTTATATGTACATAAAATACGTCTCAAGTCATACGGGATATCCGGGATCACAGGAACCGGACAGAATGACATAGGACGGTGAGGCTGGCAATGGCAGTGAGCCGGCTGCAGAAAAAATTTTAAAATTCTGAATAGGTGAATATCAAAAAAACACTAAAAAATGCATGTATGTGAATTTTCCGGTTTGACCAAAGCCGAGGCCCTGGGAGGGAGGAAAGTTCATAGAATTACTTCCGATAACGTTAAATTATCGTACCTAATAATTTGTACAGATTTTGCACCTGTTTGCAAGATGCTGTCAAGCCGCTCTGCTATGCGGTTAATACGGTACTTTCGTCGTTTAGACATTTTATAAGATTTTGTAAGATTGACGAGAAAATTACCGTTGCATTTATATGTGCAACGGTAATTTTCTATGCGTATGATTTTCTGATGATTCCTAATGATAATTATACAGTCACCATTGTTTGACCGTGTACATCACGCTGCCAGCTTCCACCTGGCGGCCTGTATGCGTATAGGCGGCGGCTTCCCATCGTCCGGCCTGGTAGCCAGCGCCGACGTATGTCTTGCCGTCCGCTGTCAGGACACCGGCTTTGATTTTGTGGTTGTTCCGGAGATTTATTTTGTACACGTCAACCTTCTGTTTTTGCGAATCCGTGGCCACGACGGTCCGGTCCGTCTTTTCGGTCGCGGCCGCCGGCAGGCTCTGATTATTTTCTTTTATTTCCCACGTCGTAATGTCGGCCGCTTTTTCAATCGTCGGCGCCTCGATAACATACGATGCCGCCGGCACGACATTTTCACGGTCGATGCATCGGATTTCGCGTGAAATGTCGTCCGCGGCCCTCGAATCGACCTTTAAATTCTTCTTTACAGCGTCAGAATTCATCATTTCCTCATTTTTTACTCTAATCGGCTCTGTGGCGCGTTTTTCTTCTTTTTGCATATAAATTGTCGTGGCAAAAATTAAAAAGGCCGCAAAAACGCAAAAAATAATGATGATTTTTCGGTGTTCCTGAACAAACGTTTTTAGCTTGTCATCATTCATCGTACATCACGTCCGTGTCGACCGGGTAGACGCCGCCGACGTTCCCTTCGAACGAATTCTGCCAAATTTTTACCGTACGTTCCGGATGTTCGTTTTTCCAGTACGGCTCGCTGTCCGGCTCGCTCAACCAGATTTTAACGTAGTCAGCGAACTGCGACAGATCCAGATGATTGTCGAGCCAGTTGCAATTCCCGTAGATGCCGATGTCGATGCCAGCTTGGTTGCATGCCAGGATGAATTCAAAAACGGCTGCTGTCAGTGTAGCCTTGTCGACCTGGTCCAGCACTTGTCCTGCTTCTGCCTCTACGTCCAGCCAGACGCCGGCGCCGTCCGTGACGCCCGGTGTGACCAGGGACCGGTATAAGCTGATGAATTCGGCAGCTTCGGCTTTTGCGTCGTCCGGATCCGTTGCGCCGAAGAAATGATACACGCCGACAGCCAGGCCAGCGGCAATAGCGTCGTTGATGTGGAAACGGAAATAGTCGTCTTCATAGATAGTCCCGTCATGGCGGCCCTGGCTCATTTTGATGATGCAGAATTCATAGCCGTCATTTACGGCCTGGTCAAAGTCCAGCGATGGCTGGCAATACGAAATATCGAACCCCTGTTTCATTTTCTATCATCCTTTCCCTTTTCAAATTCGTCCGGCACGCCGTCGCCGTCATCGTCAATCAGCGCTTTGCCGAAGAAAGCGACGGCCGCGATGAACGACACCGACGTCAATGTCTGAATGAAAATCGTCATTGCCTGAAGATTCCCACGGCCGGTCTGCATCCAGTCATACACCCAGGCGGCGATGAAAAGCACGATACATACCAGCACATGTATCAAGAACCAGTAAACCATGATTTTCGGCGCACGCGCGATTTTCAAGCGGTTTGTCTTTACGATGATTATTTCTAAGAGTTTTCTCACTCTGTCCATATGTAGCGTCACCTCTTATACGCGTTGCAGGAACGATGGCAGGATTGATGTCAGGATTGACGCAAAAATGCCGACGACCGTGACGCTAAAGCCTAAGGTCCAGCAAATATCGTGCTTCAGGTCGTCGATGCGGTGATGCGCCGATTTCCCCGACTCAATGGCAGCCACTACGTCGCGGTTTAAATTTGTGATCTGGCTCTCGATGCGGTCGAGCCGCGTGATTAATTCGTTTTCATTCATTTTGCGCCTCTATTTCTGTCCGTAAATTATCAATATCCATTTTCAGCTCACATTCTGCGACGTTCAGTTGTCCGGCTTGTAATGCCAGCCGCTTGATAAGCAGTGCCTGAAGCCGGATGATTTCGTACTGAACGTCGATTACTTCAATGTTTGACATTTTGTTCTTTTCTTTCCATTTGCATTAGCTCCTTATATAGCTCATCTAGGTTCTTCAGCGTGTGATAAGCATTGTATCGTTTCTTATCGCCGCGCCAGCTTTTATATTGTTCCTTCAAATCATCCCATTCAATTTCATGGTTTCTGGCAAGTGCTGCCATGTGTTTCATAGTCCGCCGTTCACGTGTAACTGACTTACGTGGATTTTTCCGGATGATTTTCCCAGATGGCGTCAGGATATATCTTGTCTTTAGCCACGTGAAGCCGTGCGACAATTTGATGATCTGTGTTTTCTTGTGATTGATGAAAATACCTAGCTTTCCGGCCATGGCTTCGATTTCTTTCAGTAATCCCTTTAGATACGCTTTGCTTGGATGAATGACGATGCGGTCGTCCATATATACGTCATAGCAGTGCAGTCGCCTTACCGTCTTGCAGTACGTGTCGATGCGTGTGGGATAGAAGACGCCAACAATCTGTGAAATTTGTGAACCGATGCCGATGGATTTATGAATATACCGCTTGCCGGTTCTCATCTCTTTCGGTATGCGCTGGTATGCCAGGGAATCGAATACTTTGCCGTCGATGTCGTCGTCGGTGCTGTATGATACGTCGACGCGGTATGAATCAAAGATTTTTCTGATGAGCTCCATGACCTGCTTATCGTGAATTTTCTCGCTGATGAGCCGCAGAGCTGTATCATGTCTGATGTTATCGAAATATTTCCGAAAATCAATCATGAGGATGTAGCCCTCGGTCCCGTATCTTCGATAGTGCCAGCGAAGATGTTCTTCGAACCGCCGGCGTGTAAACGCAATGCCTTTCCCTTTTAGGCTGGCACCGCTGTCATGGATGAGGTATTTCTTCAGAATCGGTATCATGATTTCATCAGCCAGCGCATGCTGGAATACGGCGTCTCTTGGTCTCATAGCTGTGATAATGCGTTCGTGACTATTTTCGACAGCATGGAATGACGTCCCCTTTTGTGGCTCATATGTGCCACCATCCACGTCTTTCTTTAATGCCGACAGCTCTGTCAGGCGGTTCATCAGATATTGTTGGGCGCTATACTTCCATCCCGCGGACTTTTCCAGGTGCTTGCAGGCCCGGATATAGGCGTCTCCATCTAATTTCTTAATCATATACAGTTGTACGCCGCGCCTATAGTGTGTATCCGTAGATACAGCACGTCACGGCGTTCATTTACCTCCCGGACGGATATATGCTCATTCCCTGTTAGGCGCTCCGGCTTATAGCCTTCTGGACGCTCTGAGAAGCGGGCGGACGCCGTTGACGTTCGACGCGTTGTTGTAATCGGCTTCACCGTTTTCGTTGACATTCGCGAAGTAAATGGCGCTCGCTATCAGCATATACCCAGTATTCGTTTATTTCAGTGTCTTGTTCCGCTTATTGTCGGCCTTTCGCCAGCCTTTCAAGAGCGCGATTTCTCGATTGATAGCGTCAATGTGCGGCAGCAGTTTGTCTGCTTTGACCGGCAATATGTCGACAATCAATTCAAACGTCTGTTTTAGGCTTTCGCAAGCTGCAATCGCTTTGTCCTGAGACACACGACGCAAGTCTGCTTCGGCTTTATTCGTCGCCCAAATGGTGTAGGCCTGCGTGATGCTTTCCATCATTTCGTCGAGTAGCCGGATGAGCTTGCCGCGGAATGAATCGAGTACCCAAAACGGATAATCATCGACGATGCGCATCAAGCCGTACTTTGCCGCAATCGTTTCGAATAACTCTTTGTCAGCTGCGTCCCAGCCGCGCGTGTAAAATGTCGGCTGTCTGGCCCTTGGTTTTACGCCGAAGTCTCGAATCATGAGGAAAAGAATCTTCTTATAAAGCCTTCTTGCGTTCATATAAAATTCGAGCTTCGACAATTTTCTTTCTCTTGCTAATACGCTCATTCTTTCTCCTATCTGCCGCCCCATAAAGGGGGCGGCGTGAGGGTCATCGTAACAGGAAATACGGGCGGACGCCGTTGACGCCCGACGCGACGCCGCAATCGGCTTCACCGTCCCCGCCGACATTCGCGAAGTAAATGGCGCTCGCTACGTCACGCAACCAGCACCACGAAGCTCTCGTGAAGTTTTGGCCATATCTAAATGCTGCCAGTTGTTTATTACAACCATAGGTGTCTCGGCCAGACGAGGCAAAAGGCGCATGACCATACATCATGGCTTCGTTTGGAATATTGACCGTAACGTCTACCCATTCCCCACTCGTATATACAGTTGCACCATTACCTAAGCCACCCCCGCCTGCATATGCATTCGCGTCAATCATTTTCGTCAGACGTTCTCTGTGTGTCAGCACATGGTCAGAGCCAAACGCGTTCGTGATGCCTGTGACATATTTTGGAATCGTCGTGCCCCACATATAGCTGCTCTGGTAGCCGCCAGCCGCTGTATCTGAGCCGTTCATTTTCGATGTGCCGATATTGTTTTCTGGAATCAGCACGACGTGATGCGCGGTCGTTTCCGTGTCGCCGCGATGCAGGTGATAGTCAAGGTCTGCGACAATCCACTTGACGTCGCTGTGCGTCGTGCCGTCTACCGTGACGGATTTTGTAATATAATCGCCCGGATAAATATCTGCAAACGTGCCTGCTGCGATGGCTTTGCTCATATCGCCACTATCAAAATAGCTCGTCAGATCCTTGCCACGGTAAAATGCATTATGCGCCGCCGCGGACTGTGGGATAATCTGATTTAAAATCATGTCGCGGATAGAATCGACGGTCGTGGCTTTTTGCAAATTCGTGATATTTGTATTAATTGGAGACAGGTCTGCATCCAGAACAGTCTTGAGTGTAGCCGGGTTAATCATCCTATCCGTCGCTGTGCCGGCCGTTGCTTCATCAGATGTGGCATAGGTCAGCGTCTTGGCGCTGGCCGCTGCCGCGGTAGCGCTATTTGCCGCAGCAGCTGCTTGTGACTTCGCCTGCTGTTCATATGTTGATGCGTTTGATTCGCTCTGTGCCGCGGCTGTTGCACTATTTAATGCGGCTGATGCGGACGTCGCCGCCGCCGTCTTATTACTAGCCGCATTCGTTTCAGATGTAGCCGCCGCCGTTGCACTACTGGCTGCATTCGTTTCGAATGTTTTAGCGGCAGTTTCCGATTTTTTTGAATTGGCTTCAGACGTAGCAGCATTATTTTCACTGGTCGATGCGGCATTAGCCGCATTTGCCGCCGCGTCTGCATATGTTTTTGCGCTCAATACGTCGTCTGGTTTATCAACAAACGTTGTTGATAGTATACCTGTTAATGTTGTATCTGCCATTAAAACGTGACCTCGCTTTCTACGATAAATTTATAGCCGCTCGATACGGTAAACGTCGAGCCGCCTGACTGAGTAACCGTAACTGTATATGTATATGTACCATAGTCAAGGTTGTTTGTATGTTTTGGCTGTAGTGTCATATAAGAGTCAGCCGGATAGATATGAGTACTAAATAACGTTTTATTGCCATTATAGGCAGTAAAAACGATTGTATCCGTTGCCGCTGGTGTATAGGTCGTTGAGTCTGAATTAGTCAGCGTCAATTTAAACCGCCCGCTGTCGCCTCGATTGATATAGATGTTCTGACCGTCCATAGAGTACATAGGCTATCACCTCAGCTTTGGCGTACCCAGATGTAAAATGCTCTATATCTGGGAGTCACGGTAAATGGTTTCCCTTCTCCTGTTGCATTGATAGTGATTGTATGTGTATGGTCACCACCGCTGTTAATAGTTACTTGGTGATTGTGCAGGCCATTAAAATGGCAGATGTATTCATTGCGGTTATTATCTGCATTCCCCTCAGAACGTAAGCCATCCTGCAGGACCGAGAACTTACCATTAGCCGACACACTGCCGATTGTAGATTCTGCGCCCTTTCCATAGTAGACGTTCGAACGGCTTCGGAAGTTGCCGCTCAGGTCGTAGTTATCTGTTGTTCCTGTATGAACGTGAGCCCCGCCGCTTGCAATCGTCCCTGTATGGTCGTGACTGGGAAGATTCTCTTTGGCCAGCGTGACGGTATCGGAGCCACCCTCACTCCCTGCCGCGATGTCAGTTCCAGCAGCTCTGATGTATTCGCCGCCCTCGACCAGTGCCCATGTCGTATTGGGATAGCGGCTGTCACCTGGATTCGTGCCGTCAAGCGTGATAATGACATCGCCTACCTGCGGCATGAATTTCTTTTCGAGCGATTTTATCAGCTCGTCCAGTTTATCCATATTGGCGTTGAATACATCTACATCATAGGTCTCTTCCTGTAGTGGTTTCGTTAGCCCGTAGTTGGTTGTCAGATTAGCCATTTATGGTAACACATCCTCTCTTAGTGACTTGTGTTTATATGATTTCATTTCTCCGTGTGTAAAGAGTTTTTTCAGGTCTTTATGTCTGTTATAGTTGAGCGTAACTGTCAGGCCCAGATTCATTGGAATAATAGTTTCAAGTAGCTGCTGTCCTTCCAGTAGCTTTGATTTAACGCCCAGATTTACTTTGATAGTGATTTTATAGTTGGCATAATCCCTATCAATCGCATAGCCGCCCTTGCCGCAAATGAGATCCAGCAGTTCTTCCAGTTTCTCGTCTGTATAAGGCCGCGTGCCTTTTATGAGTGACTGGATGCGTGCGCGCCTGTCGTCCCATACGTCTGTACTCAACGGGATAACGTCAAATATTTTCTCCCATTGCTCTAGGCCGTATTCCGTCATGGTTGCAATGAACTGGTTATTGAACATCTCTAACAGATAGTTCCACATCAAACGGAATTCTATATTCTCCGCCTCACATAGTTTCTGTACATCGCGGATATCTTTTGTTACTGGAGGCAGGAATTTCGTGATGTCGATATCCCGTTGCATACTGATTTTATCAGTAACGACAAACTGAGTAGGCTTGATGAGCGTACTAACAAAACCGTCTGAAGCTGTAAGCTGTACATCGTACATATAAAATCCAGTAGCAATGCTGGTATCGTTTGCAGTAAGTGTCACCTGTCCGTCTGTCACTGGTTTCTGTATGATGATGTTCGTTCTATCCAGCGACTCTTTGACGGTAAAAACAACGCTATCACTTGCCGCGGGTATATAGGGTTTCCCCGCCGAGTCAGTTATGTTGATTGGCAGTGTCATGGCCTCTTTTTGTCGGATCGTGATGATATTACTTGCTACAGTAGCCATATTATGCCCCCGCTGTCAGTGTCAGCGTACCCAGTACAGGAATGTCAGATGTTCCCAATGTCACTTTGACGGTTTCGGAATTAATCGCGATGTCCGATACGTCCTCGACTCCTGACACCTCAAGAAGTTCAACAAGTATAGCCGATGTATACACGACCAAATATTCTTTCTCCGTCTGCTGGCACCATTTTTTAATTAACTCTTTAAAATACGCATTGATAGCACTTGTAATTGAATCTTTCAAATCATCTACCGTTGTATTACTTGCGCAGGTAATCTTTGCCGATACATTGATAGTTGTTTCTTTTGCCGCAGATACCGTTACAGTATGTCCAATAGGGGCGATGCCGTAGCCCTTGCCCTGATCAGACGTCGGGTCAATCTTCTCCTGCAATTCTGATACAAACTCGTTCGTCGGGGCCGCGTATGCAGATGTTACTATCGTCAAGCCGACCGTACCGCCGCCGTTAGGGCAACGGTACACTTTCACGCCGCCTACACCATTAATGGCCAGCACTTTTTCTTTATAATCCTGTCCATTTCCGCCGTAGGCCTGTGATTTGACCGCGGCAAAGTAGCGCGTGCGGAATGCTTCTGTATCCTCTTCCGCCTCACCTGGCGTAATGATTTCTGTAATTTTCGCTGTACTCAGCCCTGTTATAGTCATCTGCGGCTTGATAGTGCCTACGCAGTTATTGCCAGCTGTGCCAGCTGTCCCGCAGGTCAGTTTATAGGTATGCTCCGTGTCATTTAATAAGGCCGTCACGGTAAACGGGATTGTCCCCGATAAGAATTCTGTACCAATGGAAACAGCTTCGTTGAACTGTCCTTTGACTACGGCATAGGTCGCCGCTGTCGGGGTGATTATAATGGGCCTGTGAATTCAGACCAGTACTGAAAATTTTAAGAGTGCATGATATAGTA
>NZ_JAQDBC010000016.1:0-56260 GCF_027681725.1 Caecibacter sp. AF58-12pH5A
TTCGAGCCAGTGATCCTCATTCGTTTTTATAGGGGCGTTATTTCACAGCCCCTTTTTGTAATACCTCTAAGCGTTACAGGATAATGTACTTGCAGATGAAGAGGACTGCCAGGATATACATGAGCGGACTGATCTTTTCGCGCTTGCCTGTAAGCAGATTGATGACGACATAGGAGATGACGCCGAAGGAAATGCCTTCTGAAATGCTGTAACAGAAGGGCATGGCAATAATCGTAATATAGGCCGGAATGGATTCGGAGAAATCAGAGAAGTCGATGCCGGCTACAGAGGAAAGCATGAGGAAACCGACGACAACCAGGGCCGGTGATGTAGCAAAGGCCGGGATGGAAAGGAAAATCGGTGATAAGAAAAGGGACAGGAGGAAGAGCACGGCAACAGTAATGGCAGTAAGACCTGTACGGCCGCCTTCACTGACGCCGGTAGCGCTTTCCACGAAGGTCGTCGTCGTACTCGTGCCAATGACGGCACCTACGGTCGTCGCTACGGCATCAGCCAGGAGGGCGCCTTTAATGTGGGGCAGCTTGCCGTTTTCATCGAGCATGTTGGCTTTGGAGGAAACGCCAATGAGCGTGCCCAGGGTATCGAAAATATCGACAAAGAGGAAGGCGAACATGACGATGAGAAAATCGATGCTGAAAACGCGGCTGAAGTCGAGCTGCATGAAAATCGGGCCCAGACTGGCTGGCATAAAGGCGGCGAGACCGGCAGAAACGTCGGGAATGACGCTGAACATCTTAAGTTCCGGATTGGGAACGTAGAGGCCTGTCACTTCACAAATTACGGCCAGAATCCATGTACCCAGGATGCCCAGAAGAATATTGCCGCGGACTTTTTTTACCATCAGAATCGATGTAAAGAGGATGCCGATCATGGCTAAGAGGACGGTAATCCCAACGGTGTGGAAGGTGCCCGTTTCGACAGAATGAGTAAAGGAGAACAAGGAAATTTTCGTGGCCGGATTGGCGACGATGATCTGTGCGTTCAAGAGGCCGATGAGGGCAATGAAAAGGCCAATCCCGGCAGAAACTGCTTTTTTCAGGGTCATCGGAATGGCATTAAAGATAGCTTCACGCACGTTGGTCAGGGATAAAACAATAAAAATAATACCTTCAACAAAAACGGCGGCTAAAGCCATCTGCCAGGAATACCCCATCTGCATGACGACGGTAAAGGCAAAAAAGGCGTTCAGGCCCATCCCGGGGGCTAAGGCAAAGGGATAGTTGGCAAAGACTGCCATAAAGATGGTGCCCAGACAGGAAGCGATAGCTGTAGCCGTCAAGACGGCACCCTTATCCATACCTGTCGTGCTCATGATCAAAGGATTGACGGCCAGAATATAGGCCATTGTCATAAAGGTGGTAATACCGGCAAGCATTTCTGTCTTGGCGGTGGTTCCGTTCGCTGTCAAATGAAACAGACGGTTAAGGAACCCATTTTCATTTTCCATGTTGAAACTCCTTCCTGATACAAAGAAAATAGATAAATAAAAGAATATTCATATTATAAAATCTTTCCCGCAATTGGGCAATGCAAAATATAAGGGAATTTGGCCAGACCGGGAACTTTACAGTCTGGAAATAACAAAAAAATAGAATATATATCAATATGGAATTGATTAAAAAGTAAAAAGGGCTGCTTCTCTAACGGGAGAAACAGCCCTTTGGCGCTTATTCTTTTAAGGCTTCATTCAAATGAACGCCCTTGAGAAATGGCAAGGTCGGTTTTTCACTTGTATTCAGCGGTTCACGAATATTTTCAAAGGTCGACGTGAGCATCAGCTTGAGACGGTTCGTCTGGTTGACCGAGCTGGCGCTGGGGTCATAGTCGATGGCGACGATATTCGTTTCCGGGAAGGCAGCCTTCAGGGTCTTGATCATGCCCTTGCCGGTGACGTGGTTCGGCAGGCAGGCCCAAGGCTGGAGGCACACGACGTCGCGGGCACCGCGGTGAATGAGATCGATCATATCGCCTGTAAGGAACCAGCCTTCGCCGGCTTCGTGGCCAAGCGACAGGAACTTCCTGGCTTCATCGGCAATGTCGTAAATGGATGTGATCGGATCGAAATGGGCGCTTTGGGCGACGGCTTCGCGATAGGGCTTGCGATACCATTCCAGGAGCTTGACGAGAGACTTGCTCTTGAAGCTGGACCACCAGCTGCCGGAAAGATATTTATGACGGAACTGGTCATCCAAGAGGCCGTAGAAGAAGAAATCAGCCAGGCCGGAGACGATGATTTCGCCCCCTTCTTCTTCAATCATGCGGACGATATGGTTATTGGCAATGGGGTGGAACTTGACGTAAATTTCCCCGACCAGACCGATACGCGGCTTCTTTTCATCTGTCATGTCGATGTGGTCGAATTCATTGATCATGGCACGGATATTTTTTACGAAGGTGTGACGATCAGCGTGGGCAAGATCGACTGTGCATTTATCCTGCCACTTCTTGAAGAGGGCTTCTGCCGTACCTTTGACCTTTTCGTAAGGCCGCGTGCGGTAGAGTACCTGCTGCAGGGCATCGCCGTAAATCATACCCATGACCAGTCTGTGCCAGAAGCCGATGCTCGGCTGGAAACCGGGCTGCTTGTTCATGCCCTTCATGTTCAGGGAGAGAATCGGTATGTCGCCCAAGTTGGCATCGGTCAGGGCCTTGCGGATCATGCCGATGTAGTTTGTCGCACGGCAGCAGCCGCCGGTCTGGGAAATCATAACGGACGTATGTTTTAAGTCATACTTGCCGGACTTCAAGGCCGTTATGATCTGGCCTAAGGACATGATGGCCGGATAGCAGGCGTCGTTGTGAATGTAAGCCAGACCGGTATCGATAGCCTTTTGTCCCTGGTGGTGGATCATTTCCACGCGGTACCCTTCGTGATCGAAGGCCGGCTTGAAGAGCGGAAAGTGGATCGGTGTCATAGACGGCGCCAGGATGACATTATCGGCCTTATTCTGTTTGGTGAAGATGGCCTTCGTATAGGAATAAGGTTCCGGTTTTACTGTGACCGGCTGGCGGTGATTCATGACGAAGAGAAGGGAACGGAGACGGATGCGGATCGCACCGAGGTTCGAACCTTCATCGATTTTCAGCAGTGTATGGATCTTATGGCCATGGGCGAGGATATCCTGCACCTGGTCGGCAACGATGGCATCGAGGCCGCAGCCGAAGGAATTGAGTTCGACCAATTCCAGGTTCTTATGCTGCTGTACATACTGGGCAGCCCGGTAGAGGCGGGAGTGGTACGACCACTGGTCGACGACGCGCAGATGGCCAGGGAATTGGCCCAAGGGAGCTACACCGTCTTCTGTCAGGACGGCCAGGCCGAGGCTGTTGATGAGCTCCGGAATACCGTGGTTGATTTCCGGGTCTACATGGTAGGGACGGCCGCTCAGGACGATACCCCGTTCGCCTTTCTTTTCCAGCATATCCAGGGCCGCTTTGGTCATGGCATAATACTGTTCTTTATAGTCCGTCTGTTCCTGCCAGGCAGCCTGGCAGGCTTTCTTGATTTCGTCCTTGCCCAGGCCCCAGACGCGCAGTTCTTCCTGCAGACGGGGGACAATGCGGTCTTTATCGTTAAGTGGCAGGAACGGGCAAAGATAGAGCGTATTGGTGTCACTCAGCCGTTCGGCCATGTTGTTGCGGATGACTTCCGGATAGCTCATGACCATAGGGCAGTTAAAGGTATTATCCTTGCTGCCTTCTTTCGGGCCATTCTGAATACAGGGATAGAAAATGCGGTCCACTTTCTTTTCCAGCAGATTTTCGATATGGCCGTGGACGAGCTTGGCCGGATAGCACGCCGAATCGGACGGTACCGTATCCATGGCCTTCTGGAAAATCTTCTTTGAAGAGGGGTCAGAAAGGACGACGCGGTAGCCCAATTTTGTAAAGAAGGTGAACCAGAAGGGATAGTCTTCATACATATTGAGTACGCGGGGAATACCGACGGTACCACGTGGCGCAGCTTCTGCCGCCAAGGGCTTATAGTGATTGAAGAGGCGGTTATATTTCACCTTGTACATGTTGGGCAGTACCTTGTGTTTCTGTCCGGACGAACCGGCTGCACCGCGTTCGCAGCGGTTGCCTGTAATAAAGGAGCGGCCGTCGTTAAAGGTGTTGACCGTAAGCAGGCAGTTATTGGTGCACAAGCCGCAATGACGGATGGATGTCGTTACCTTGAGCTGGCTCAGTTCTTCCGGTGAGAGTACCGTCGAACGGACATGGTCCCGGTGATAGGCATCCTTGCAGATGAGGCCCATACCGAAGGCCCCCATGAGGCCGGCAATGGCCGGACGGATGACCTGACGTCCCAAGAGCTTTTCAAAGGCCCGCAAGACGGCATCGTTGTAGAAGGTACCGCCTTGGACGACGATGTGCTTGCCTAATTTTTCCGGGTCTTTTACTTTAATTACTTTATATAGGGCGTTTTTAATAACGGAATAGGAAAGACCTGCAGAAATATCAGCCAGCGTAGCTCCTTCTTTTTGGGCCTGCTTGACTTTGGAGTTCATGAAGACTGTGCAGCGCGAGCCCAAATCGATTGGGCTTTCGGCAAAGAGGGCTGCCTTAGCAAAATCCTGAATTGATAAGTTCAGGGATTTTGCGAACGTATCGAGGAAGGAACCGCATCCGGAAGAGCACGCTTCGTTGAGGAGAATGTCTTCAATATGGCCGTCCTTCAGCCGGCTGCACTTCATGTCCTGGCCGCCAATATCGAGGATGAAATCAACATCCGGGCAGAAATGGGCCGCTGCCTGATAGTGGGCAATAGTTTCTACTTCACCTAAATCGAGATGGAGCGCTTCCTTGAGCAGAAATTCGCCATACCCGGTAATACCGGCTTTGGCAATGAAGGCACCAGGCGGCATGAGGCTGTAAATTTCCGTAATGATCTTTTTGGCAGCAGCCAAGGGGCTGCCTTCGTTGTTTTGGTAGTGCGAATAGAGAATCTTATTGTCTTCGCTGAGGAGAACGACCTTAATCGTCGTGCTGCCGGCGTCGATGCCAAGATAGCACGGGCCGCTGTAGGCAGCCAGATCGCCGCTGGGAATGGTGTGTTGGCCATGGCGGGAACGGAATTCATCGAATTCTGCCTGCGAAGCAAAGAGCGGTTCTACGCGGTCTGATTTGGCCAGGGACGATTCGTCTACATTGCGCAGCTGGCCCATGAGATTCATGAAGGACAGGGGCTTTTCCTGGAAACTGCCGAGGGCAGCGCCAATGGCCACATAGACCTGGGCGTTTTCCGGTGCTACGACTTGTTCTGGCGTCAAGTGCAACGTTTCTGCAAACTGCTTGCGCAGCTGTGGCAGGAAGGTCAGAGGTCCGCCGAGGAAGCAGACTGTACCGCGAATCGGGCGGCCGCAGGCCAGGCCGGTAATCGTCTGCAAGACAATAGACTGGAAGACTGAGGCAGCTACGTTTTCCTTGCTGGCACCGTCGTTCATGAGGGCCTGTACGTCCGTCTTGGCGAAAACGCCGCAGCGGGCTGCAATCGGATAGAGCGTATCTGCTTTTTCTGCCAGGGCGTTGAGGCCGCTGGCATCCGTGTGCAGGAGCGTAGCCATCTGATCGATGAACGCGCCTGTACCGCCGGCGCAGTTCCCGTTCATACGGTGTTCATTGCCGCCGGTTAAGTATGTGATTTTCGCATCTTCACCGCCCAATTCGATGATGACATCGGACTGCGGGTGGTACGTGCGGACGGCTTTGGTACCGGCAATTACTTCCTGGATAAAGGTAATACCCAGATAGTCTGCCAGGGCAATGCCGCCGGAGCCAGTAATGGCCATTGTGATTTGACGGTCACCGAATATTTCGTAGGCGTTTTCGAGCAGATCCCATACCTTCTGCCGGATATCCGTATAATGGCGGACATAGCAGGCGTGGAGGCAGTGCTTTAAATTGTCGAGAACGGCAATTTTTACTGTCGTCGAGCCAATATCGATGCCGATATGGAGTAAATCTTTCATAGAGTACCTCACATATAATGCTGATGGTAACTTGTACCATGTAAATAATATTAGTATAGATGATAAAATTAGTCTATGATATATTTTACCATATTATAGAAAAAGCGGAAGTGGCCAATGCTACAGAAAATGCATAGATAAAATAGAGATTATCAATTTAGAATAGGTATAGATAAGCAAATACAAAATAAATAAAAAAGATTGAAAAAAAGTATTGACATTAGTGAAGGCGGATGATAAAATAATCTACGTTATCAGCGCTCACACATTAGCTGATAGCGATAATATGGCGGGTATGGTGAAGTGGTTAACACGGCGGATTGTGGCTCCGTTACGCTAGGGTTCGAGTCCCTATACTCGCCCCATAGGGGTATAGCCAAGTGGTAAGGCACCGGACTTTGACTCCGCTATGCGCTGGTTCGAATCCAGCTACCCCTGCCAGCCATGATCCACTAGCTCAGTTGGCAGAGCACCTGACTTTTAATCAGGGTGTCCCGAGTTCGAATCTCGGGTGGATCACCAAAGAGAAGGCAGTTCCTGCGGGAACCGCCTTTTTTTATTATATTCCTTTTTGCAGCAATAGAAAAGGCACCATGCACGGTGCCTTTTCTATTGCTGTATTTTTTAGCAAATATAATTATAAGAATAAGAGGAAGAACACAAACGTGTCGATAATAAACGTCGGAATCAAAATGGCATTGGACCAGGCCATATAGCCGAAGAAGCTGGGCATGTTGATATTGTTTTCTTCAGCAATGGCTTTAACCATAAAGTTTGGCGCGTTGCCAATATACGTATTGGCACCCATGAAAACGGCGCCGGCAGCAATTGCTTCCAGCATGATTTGGGAAACCGTACCGACAGATGTGACGATCCCTGTCGTAGCCCCAAGAGAACCGGCCGTTTGGAGAAAAACGAGATAGGTCGGCGTATTGTCGAGGAAGGACGAAAGGGCGCCTGTTGCCCAGAACATTTGCCACGGCTGGTTAATGCCTAATTCGGCACCATGGGTTTTGAGCAGCATCAGGGCCGGAATCATGGTAATAAAGATACCGATGAAGAGCGTGGCTACTTCGATGATCGGGCCATTAGTAAATTCGTTCAGAGCCCGGGTGTGTTCCTGTGTCGTCTTCAGGGACAGCAGTGCTGCTACGAGAATGATGACGACTTCAGCTAAGGTAGCATAGGGGAAGACGATTTCGTCATAGACATGAATACCTGCACCGTTGGCAAAAGCAGGAATCCATTCGGGCAGCATGCCATTGGCTAATACGCCACAAATGATCATGCCAATGAAAATGAGGTTATGTGCTCCTTCAATGCGAATGGGTTCTTTTTCCCCATCTTTTTGCATATCCAGAGGCGAACGGCCTTCAGCCAGTTCTTTCTTATAATAATGATGATCGAGAAGCATAAACACGGCAAACAAGAGAATCAGGTTGAATGCCAGAATAGGGAACAGATGGAACGTCCACGTAAAGGGAACGCCGCGCTGGAAGCCCATGAACAAAGGCGGATCGCCAAGCGGTGTCAGGCAGCCGCCCATATTGGCAACGAGGAAAATGAAAAAGACCATAAGATGTACTTTCTTTTTCCGCCAGGCATTGGCACGGATCAAGGGACGAATCATGAGCATAGCAGCACCGGTTGTGCCGATCCAGCTGGCCAGGGCCGTACCGATGAGCAATAAGAGCGCATTGACCTTCGTCGTGCCTGCCATAGTGCCTTTAATAACAATCCCGCCGGCCGTTACAAAGAGGCCATAGAGGAGCACGATGAACGGAATATAGTCGAGCAGTACCGATTCCAGTAACCGGAACGCCCCTTCTCCAGCCCCATAGGCGAAGGAAAAGGGAATGAGGAATACGAGGGACCAGGCGAGAGACACCCACTTCATGTTTTCTGCCCACCAGTCACCTTTAATCAAGGGGATGATGGCAATCGAGAGGAGCATACCTACAAAAGGAATGACACTCCATACGGGTAGTACCTGATTAACCATTTCGTGAGCCGCTTCGTTTGCGAATACCGGCGAGGCACTAAGCGTAAGCCAGGTTAAGGACCCCAACAGTATTCTGCATAGTTTTGTCATATCAATCACCTTTCTTATTGTGGATTTTGTGAACAAAGAAATGCAGACAAATTGCTGTCAATGGCAGGTTTCTGTGGTGTAATGAATGAGGGAAAACGTCAGAAAATTACCGGGCAGCTATAGGTTGGTATTTCTTCTGTTCGATTGATGCACGATGGGTCTATAACGTATGCAAGTTTATTATAACATAAGAGAGAGTCTCTTTGCTATGCATATTTGTACATATCGAAAAGAAGCTAATAATGACTTGAAATGTATCTTGTCAGTTAGTTATATATAAGGAAATATATGTACTGGCAGAAAAAAGAAGATAGTAGCTATCAAAAAAGAAATACTTGTAAATATTTTACGGAATTCGTACAGGAAAAGCAGGAAAAAAAGGGGGAACAGCGAATATATAACATATATAGTTAAGGTAAGACAGGAGGGATTACCATGAAAGCTTACAAAAATATTATCGTTCCTACCGATGGGTCAGTAAACTCCAAACGGGCATTGGAACACGCCGTACTGCTGGCAACTTCGATGCAGGCATCGATTACGCTCGTATATGTAGCAAATATCGTATCGGTTATTTCTAATTTCGATCAGATTCCGAATGCCAGTGGCTATGTAACGGAACAGGTAGCCTTGGATATGGAAGAAGAAGGGAAAGGCGTACTGGAAGAATTTTCTAAGGAAATTCCCCAGGATGTGGAAGTAAAGAGCGTCTTTGAAGTAGGTTCGCCGGGACCGGCTGTACTTTCTGTTGCGAAAAAGTACGAAGCCGATCTGATTGTCATGGGCAGCCGCGGCCTCGGGCCACTAAAGGGATTGTTCATGGGGTCTGTCAGCAGTTATGTCGTTACGCATGCTCCTTGCCCGGTATTAATCGTAAAATAAGCCGGTATAGATTGTTTCTAAAAGGTCTTGACTGTAAATTATGCAGACAAGGCCTTTTTTTCGTATGGGATTTTTGTTTTTTGTGATATACTGATGTAGATATACGTGTATATGGGAATACATGAAGAATAAAACGTACGCAATCTGCCTGGGAGGCAATAGAATCATGGGAAAAACGGATAAAAAATGGCTGGAAGAACAGCTGAGTGAGTGGATACATAAAGGATGGATTTCGGCGGAAGCAGGGCAGCAAATACGTCAGACACTGCCTGCAGGACCGGCCTTTTCCGTCCCTCTTTTAAGTATTATTGCTATTGTCGGCGGTTCTATTGCCGGGATGGTCCTGATCTGGATTATTTCATCTCTATGGTATCAGATCAGTCCGACAGCACGTATCGTTACGGCTGCCGTGTTTTTGCTCTTATCGCAGGCCAGTGTAGGCTTTGCTATGTTTCGCGATCGCCAGGGAACCTGGGTCGGTGAGCTCGTTGCCGTCGTCCACGCCCTGGTTGTCGGCAGTGTCGTGGCCGTGGCCCAACAGACTTTTTACGTAGGCTGGGATACGGCGTCTTTTTTGGTGGCCTGCGCCTTGTTATGCCTGCCGGCTATCTATCTTTTACGCTCAGTCTGCCTGGTTGTTGTATACGCCTTGGCCGTCCTTTGCTGGGCTGCCATTGGCGGTCCCGTTGATGCTCCCGGCGGCGCGGCATTCATTTGGGTGCTCCTGGTAGTGCTGGTTCCTTTTTACCGGCTCTTGCAAAAAAATCAGGATGAAGTGCGTCTGGCTATCTATTCCTGGACGATTACCATTACAGTTTTTGCGGCCTTCGGATTGGCAGCGCTGGATTCGGCGTATATTCCGTTCCTGTTGCTGGCAACGCTGGCCGTTGCTATTATGCTGACGGGATACTCTATCGATATCCGCAAGGCCTGGGGTGTGCCGTTCCGCTGGTTTGGCCGTTGTGCCGCTGCGGGCTCCCTGCTCATTTCGGCCTTGCCGGCTTCCTGGTATGGTGTAGCCGATATACAGGGCTTCCACTGGACGACGACGGCCGTAACGGTGGTCTTATTTATGTCCATCTTGGCACTTCTCGTAAAAGGCGTAAAGAAAAGACTTTGGGGACCGGTTCTTTATGCCGGTATTCCTGTGATTCTGGCAGCGGAAACGATTTTGGTGCGCAACGGTCTCTATTCCTCTGTGCCTTTAATCGTATCGTCGCTCTATTTGATCGCCATTGGCTTTTATGAAATGGTCCAGGGCTATCAGGGCGGCCGGACAAATCATTTGAAGTTTGGCCTCAGTATCCTAGTCTGCCTTATTATAGCTGTCTTCTGGGGCGGCAGCTTCTCGCCCCTCGTCCCCGTTGTGGGGATTATCATTCTGGCGTTATTGATCTTCCAAATCAGACGGACATCACGCCAGCGCCAGGATACGGCAGAACGGGTCCGGCATAGAACGGAAATCCGCCATAAGGTAACGACAGTGCGGAGTGAACGGAAAAAGCGCAGCAGTCATCGCCGCCGGGCAGCGGCGCCGCCTGCAGCAGAAAAAGAAGCGGCACCAGCTGAAGCCTCTGCGCAGGAACCGCTTCAGGAAGAAGAGCTCCCGGAATGGATGAAGGAACTGCATCTGCCCGATTCACTTCAGGAGCCAGCAGCACCTGAAGCAGAAATACCCGTGCCGGCCGCACCGCGTTCGGTCATTCAGAAGAAAACAGAGTCGTCTCATTTCGTGCCGCCTGTTTTTCATAATCCCGATGATATTCCCCTACCGCAGGTTACGGTGCCCCAGCCCCGCAAGGCGGCGCGGACGCAGCAGCCTGCGAAACCGGCAGCAGGCAGCACTTCGCCGTGGGGAACGCCGGTTACGAAACCGAAACGGGAAAAACATTTTACCCATTCGCCATGGTCTACGGAAGGAGAAAATGAAAAATGAAAGTACCCAATTTGACCTTTTCGCCAGGCCGGGGATTTCGCTGGGGTGTATTTTTCCTGGCAGCTGTCATACAGCTCGGGGCACTCGGTTATTTTGGCTGGCGCTGGCACAATATCACTGTCGATGGCATTCCCTATCAGTGGCAGTGTGTACCCCGCCTGGAATTATCCGGCTTTGGCACGGATTATATGCGCGTCGTTTTTCCGGAAGATACGACGACCTGGCTCGATGCAGATCCTCCGGAAGAACAGGAAACGATTTATGTCCATATTTCGCGTAATGACCAGGGCCTCATGGAAATCAAAGGAGCTTCTGCTTCTAAGCCGTTAATCGGCGGCGATTATATGGAAGCCAAGGTCGTAGCCTTCCATGATGGGAAGGTACAATTCCAGGTTGGCTTTGACCGGTATCGCATTGCTCCAGATAAATCAGACGGTATTTACGATATCTCTCCAAACGACAGTGTCCTGGCCAGTATCCGGATTAAACATGGGCTGGGCGTCATTGAAGGGATTTATGTCAATGGCATACCCATTGAATCTTCGAGTAACGGCGCAGCCATGGAGGCAGCCCGGGCTAAACAGCAAGGGCAAGACAAGACTAAGACGGCCAATAAAAAATCTCTTGTTGAATCGGGGATGGTACCACCGAAGGAAGAATGATGATGGAGGAAACGATACGCATGAAAACCTATCTGAAACTGGGACTGACAGTGATTCTGGCTTGTTCCTTTTTACTGCTTTCCGGCTTTCGGGCACAAACGATTATTCACGACGATGGCAGTGAAACCCAGGATGTGCTGAAAGTATCGGAAACAGCAGCGGGCCAGAAAAAACTGCGGGCTGATGCCGATGAATTCCAGAAGCGTAATTACACGATTATGGACTATGACAATGGCAATGGGGAAGGCTTCCGGGCCATGAAAACCATTACTAAAGACGGGGCAAACCGCAGCTCCGTTGACCATATCGTCCATAAGACACACGATGGATTCTTTTGTTCCACCTATTATATTGATTATGATTACACGCCCAACAGCATTGCCGATTTACGTCTGGGCACGCCTATGGAAGAAAATGGGGTTGATTTGGAATATATCATTTCCTTCCCGTCAGGCACCAATGTAAAGAGCAACGCGGCCAAGTCAGATGAACAGGGCAGTACGTACATGTGGAACCTGAAAAATTCGTCGCCGTCCAAAGTCAGCCTGCAGGCGACGGTATGGCATAAACTGGCCATTTATGTGGCGTTATTTGCCATCGTAGCCATTTTAGTTGTCGTCCTGATCATGGAAATCCGGCGCAGGAATACGATCAGCTGGAAACGGGCAGCCCATATGCGCCGTTTAGAAATCCTCGTCCTTTTTATTCCCCTTTTGATCTTGGGCTATATGGGCTATGAATACTATACAGGTACCCACATTACGTCAGAAGCCTTGGCGAAGGTATCCCAGCAAAAGCAGGAAGAATTGCTGGAAAACAGGGAAGAAGATAAGAAGCTTCACGATGCAGATGCCAAGAAGCAGCGTGACGATGAACTGGCCATGAGCAAGGTGCGGACCAAGACCCTGGAAATTGCCAGCGCCCTGCGCGATTTAAACCGCAACTACCAGTCAGGCCGTGTCAGCCGCAGTGGTGCCCGCTCGCAGGCAGAGGATCTGGCCAGCCAGGTTAAATCCCTGCTCGACGATAGTAAGGGCTTATCCCAGGCCGACCGCGACGAACTCCTGCACTTAATTCAGGAAGCCGAATCCCTGGCCAGCGGCCCGGCAGCCACGGACAGAAGTACGAAGAGCCAGGTGTCAGAAGAACAACAACGGGCCGATGATCTGGCAGCACAGGATACCGATAAGACCAGCCGGACGACGAGCGGCGAAGCCGATACAGTCCGGGGCGAAAGCGCAGCGGACAAGTCCGGCCAGAGCAGTGACCAGAATAAGGCTAAGACGGCAGACAAGACAAAAAGCGACAAATAGGGCAGATGAATTTTGCCTGGATATTTATTCTTAGCTACAAACATGGTATGATAGGTATGGCAAACGATCAGCAGTACCTGTAACGAACAAAAGGAGGCACATTACATGTATTTAGTAGAAGAACTCAAGAATGGTGTATACTGGATGGGGTGCAACGATTTTACATCCGCAATGTTTGAACGGATCTTTCCGATTCCCGAAGGCGTAACGTACAACTCGTATTTCTTTGACGATGAAAAAACGTGCGTCATCGACGCGATGGATAAGAGCTGCCGCGATGAATTTTTGGAAGATGTAGAACACTTGCTGCACGGCCGCAAACTGGACTATTTCGTTATTCAGCATATGGAACCGGACCATGCCAGCTCGGCCTTGGCCCTGATTGAAAAATATCCTGACGTCAAAATTGTCGGCCAGCCCCAGACGTTTAAACTTTTTGAACAGTTCTATCGTCACCCCTATCCGGATAACTATCTGCCGGTTAAGGAAGGCAATCAGCTGTGCCTGGGTAAACATACCCTGCAGTTCATTAAGGCTCCTATGGTTCATTGGCCGGAAGTTATTATGACCTATGATCTGACAGACCATATGCTCTTCAGTGCTGATGCCTTTGGCATGTTTGGCACCGTAGGGAATATCTATGCTGACCAGGTTGATTTTGAAGAAAATTATCTGGAATCGGCCCGCCGCTATTATGTCAACATTGTTGGCAAATACGGCCCGCAGGTCGTCCGCGTCCTGCAGAAGGCTGCCAATATGCCGCTCGATTTTATTTGCCCGCTCCACGGCGTTGTCTATCGTACACCGGATACGATTAAATATATTATTGATAAACACCTCCACTGGGCTAAATATGTACCGGAAAAGAAAGGCGTCGTCATCGCCTTTGCTTCCATCTATGGAGACACAGCCCGTGCCGTTTCGATCCTGGCTAATAAACTGAGCCGCCGCGGCGTTAAGGATGTACGCTTGTACGATGTATCCAAAAATCACTCGTCTTACATTACAGCAAAAGCCTGGGAATACAGCCATATGGTTATTGCCGCACCGACGTATAACCTGAATCTCTTCCTGCCCATGGAAAGTTTCCTCCATGACCTGCAGACGCTCATGTTCCAGAACCGTACCATTGCCGTCATGGCAAACCACAGCTGGGCTTCCGCTGCGTACAAGACCATGGTCGATTATGTAGAAAACCAGTTTAAATGCTGCGAACTCCTGGATCCCTCCATGGATATCAAATCGTCCCTGCGTGATGACGATGAAGGTCTTCTCGACGAAATGGCAGATAAGATTGCCGAAAGTGTAAAGGCCTATCCGGATCCGGATACGTTGATCTGATCTGCTTTTTGAAAATAGTAAAAGCCACCTCGCTGAGGTGGCTTTTTTGCTGGAAAGACAGCTTTTTTATGATATAATAGAGGCACGGAAAGGAGGCGTATACGATGATCATTCGCGACAATACTGCCAAAAGCGGCGATCCCCATGAAGAAGAAAAGGCCCGCAGCAATGGTGAAGAGCTGCAGATCGATTTAGGACGTACGCTGACAGAGGAAGAAGAAAAGATTTTTGCAAAATTAAAAGAAGGCCTGCATATGTAAGACGCAGGGTAAGCCGGAGTTGTCCGGATTACCCTGCTCTTTTTTTGAAAAAATGGGGAACGAATGTTTTAAATATACTGACTTAAACATTCATAATTTTTTTATTTATTTTTTTGGGCGCTTGATATATAATAGTAACATTGAGTTGTTAATGGTAAGGAAAGGTTGGAAACGCGTGAAACCGATTATCGTAAGCATTAAAAGCTTGCAGCGAGACGAAAAGGGTGAATCACAAACACTGGAACTGGTTTCTGAGGGAAAGTACTATAAGAAGGAACGGTCCCAGTATATTGTGTATAAGGAAAGCGCCATTAGCAGTTTAGAAGGCGTGACTACGACCATCAAGGTACTAGCGGACGGGACGGTCTGCGTGTTGAGGACCGGCGCCATGCAGCAACGGCAGGAATTCCGGCCAGGCATGGAAACGACGTCCTGGTATGATACGCCCTTGGGACGGACGCTGCTTATCATCAAGACCTACGCCTGCCGGGTACAGCTCGTAGATGGCATAGGTACGATTGAGATCGAGTTTGACGTAACCATCACCGGTATGGGTGCGATTTATAATCAATTGACAATTACGGTGCAGGAGGACAAGACGACATGGAAATAAAAGAATTACTGAAGCGGGGAATTAAAGAAGCATTGGCACAGGCTGTACAGGCAGGTACACTGCCGGCCGGGGAATATCCTGAGGTCAGCCTGGAAGTACCACCGCAGAAAGAATTTGGCGATTTCGCAACGAATATAGCCATGCAGTCTGCCCGTGTTGCTCACAAAGCACCGAAGCTGATCGCACAGGCGATCGTTGACCAGATGGAGTATCCCTGGTTGAACCATGCAGAAATTGCCGGTGCCGGCTTTATCAACTTTTTCTTAAACCACACAGTCATTTACGACACGTTACAGCAGATTCTGGCTGCCGGTGAAACCTATGGCCAGGCACCGGTACGGGAAGACGATACGGTACAGGTCGAATATGTAAGTGCCAACCCGACGGGACCGCTGCACGTAGGGCATGGCCGTGGCGCCGCCTATGGCAGTGCCCTTGTCAACCTCATGCGCAAGGCCGGCTATAACGTGCAGGCTGAGTACTATATCAATGACGCAGGCAACCAGATGGATAACCTGGCTGCGTCTGTCAACGCCCGCTATTTGGAACTCTTGGGCAAGCCCTCGGAAATACCGGAAAACGGCTATCACGGCCACGATATTATCGATACGGCACAGGCCATCATCGATCAGGACGGCGACGCCTATTTATCCATGCCGGAAGCAGAACGGCTGACTTATTTTAAGGACCGGGCGTATGCAGAAAAATTGAAAGCGCTGAAACACGATCTGGCCGTTTTCAATGTCCAGTATGACCAGTGGTTTAGCGAACGGACCCTGCATCCGGCTGCCATCCAGGCGGCCTGTGAAGAATTGAAGGCCCGTGGCAAGGCCTATGAAAAGGATGGCGCCTTGTGGCTCCGCTCTACGGAATATGGCGACGATAAAGACCGCGTCATTATCCGTGATAATGGCGTGCCGACCTATTTGGCGGCCGACATTGCCTACCACAAGAATAAGTATGAACGGGGCTTTAAAAAGATGATCAACATCTGGGGTGCCGATCATCACGGCTACGTCGCCCGCGTCAAGGCTTCCATGGAAGCTTTAGGCTATGATCCGAAGCAGCTGGAAGTACTGCTCCTGCAGATGGTCAGCCTCTTCCGTGATGGCAAGCCTGTCAAGATGAGTAAGCGTACGGGTCAGGCCATTACGCTGAATGAACTGATCGAAGAAGTAGGCACCGATGCAGCCCGTTATTTCTTCATCATGCGGTCTCTCGATACGCAGCTCGATTTTGACCTCGACCTGGCTAAGTCGCACAGCAATGAAAATCCGGTGTATTACATCCAATATGCCCATGCCCGGATTTACAGTATTTATAAGCAGCTGAAGGAAAAAGGCGGCGAATTGCCTGCCGATTGGTCTAATGTGGCACTGGATAAGCTTCAGGAACCACAGGAACTGGAATTAATTAAGAAAATGGCGGCTTTCCCGGAAGAAGTTACGATTGCTGCCCGGGAACGGGCACCTCACCGGATTGCCCATTATGCCTATGAACTGGCCAGCCTGTTCCACAATTTCTATAACCGTTGCCGGATTATACAGGAAGATGAGGAACTGGAAAAGGCCAGATTAGCACTGGTTACAGCCGTGCGGATTACTATTGCCGCATGTCTCGGTATTTTAGGGGTTTCCGCACCGGAAAAAATGTAATATAATGTAGTGTACATTTTATCGCAGAGGGCGAGTACTTTTGTACAGCATGTTATCTGAAGTCTATGAGCACTCAGGCTCAACAGGGAGGAATTATGGCTAAATACATATTTGTCACAGGCGGGGTTGTTTCATCGTTAGGTAAAGGTATTACGGCAGCAGCATTAGGGCGTCTGCTGAAAAACCGTGGTTTTAAGGTCACGATTCAGAAGTTTGATCCGTATATCAACGTGGATCCCGGAACTATGAGCCCGTATCAGCATGGGGAAGTATTTGTTACCGATGATGGCACGGAAACAGATTTGGATTTAGGTCATTATGAACGCTTTATCGACATTAACCTGGGCAAGAACTCTAACGTTACGACCGGTAAAATTTACTGGTCTGTACTGCAGAAAGAACGGCGCGGCGATTATTTGGGCCACACCGTCCAGGTCATTCCCCACATTACGAATGAAATTAAAAAACGTGTGTATCGCGTAGGTGATGACGATAATGCCGATGTCGTCATTACAGAAATTGGCGGTACTGTAGGCGATATCGAAAGCCTGCCGTTCCTCGAAGCAATCCGCCAGATCAAAAAGGAAGTCGGCCGTAACGACGTGCTCTACATTCACGTTACACTGGTACCGTATATTGGTGCTGCCGGCGAATTGAAGACAAAACCGACACAGCACAGTGTCAAAGAACTGCGCGGTATTGGCATTCAGCCGGATATCATCGTGTGCCGTACAGAACGGCCCTTGTCGGATGAAATGAAAGATAAGCTGGCTCTGTTCTGCGATATTGATAAAGAAGCTGTTATCGAAAATAAAACACTCGACAGCATTTATGAAGTACCGCTCCTGCTTTCTGACGAAGGTCTCGACCGCATTGTCTTGGAAAAGCTTGACCTGCCCAATAAACCGTGCGATATGGAAGACTGGAAAAAAATGGTCTATGCTATTTATCATACGGAACACGACCTCAACGTTGCCCTCGTTGGTAAATACGTAGCCCTGCACGATGCATACCTCAGTGTCGCTGAAGCACTCAGCCATGCAGGCTATGCCTATAAGACGAACGTTCATATCAAATGGATCGATTCGGAAACCTTGGAAGAAGACGGCGTAGATTTGGCTGAAGTATTCAAAGGTATGGACGGCATCGTCGTTCCCGGCGGGTTTGGTAACCGTGGCGTAGAAGGGAAGATCAAGACGGTTCAGTATGCACGGGAACACAAGATTCCGTACCTGGGCCTGTGCCTGGGCATGCAGTGCGCCGTTATGGAATTTGCCAGAAACGTAGCCGGTATGAAGAATGCTACGAGCTCGGAATTCCATGAAGACGCGCAGTATCCGGTTATCGATCTCATGCCGGATCAGGTCGACGTAGAAGAAAAAGGCGGCACTATGCGTTTGGGCCTTTATCCGTGCAAACTTGTAGAAGGCACGAAGGCACGGGAAGTGTACGGCCAGGACCTGATTTATGAACGCCATCGTCATCGCTGGGAATTCAATAATAAATACCGTACGGAATTGACCAGCAAGGGTTTAATTATTTCCGGTACTTCGCCAGACGACCGCCTGGTAGAAATCGTAGAATTACCGGATCACCCCTATTTCGTAGGCTGCCAGTTCCATCCGGAATTTAAATCCCGCCCGACAAAAGCGCATCCGCTCTTTAAAGGCTTGATCAAAACGGCCTTAGAATTAAAAAATAAATAAGTCTGTCCGTGGTACAGGAATGGCACTAGCCACTCCTGTACCATTTTTTTATGACAGCGCCACGACGGGAAGCATGAATAAGCACTACTTTGTATTATTTTTTCACATAATTAATATGCTATTTTTACATCATTAAAAAACGGATAAACGTATTACGTACGAACGTGTATAGAAATGGAATAATGCTCGTAAAACCTAAAGAATAAATAAAGAAAGGCTGAATAACCGGGATAAATCATAAGGTTTTTCCCTGTTTGTGAAGATAAAATACATTCGGCAGACGCATCTCTATATGCCGACCTTGCTATAATTTTCACGTTGAATAATGAAAGAGATAATGATATAATTATGTCGATTGAAAGTGAATGATTGTCGTTGTAACAAGCGGTTTCTACAGGAGGCCGTTTGTCCGTATGACAGCAGGAGTGCCGCGCAATTTGTCTCTATTGGACGACTGGGCGGGGTTTGGACTGCAGAAAACCGGCAGGATGTTATAGATACATTGCTGGCTGCAGGGTCATCAAGCGTCATATTTGGATTGCCATAGCCGTGCTTATGCGCTATGGCATCAGCAGCGCACCGAAAACAATCTGTTTAAAAACTATCGACAGGTTGCAGATTGATCAGGGGCGTGAAGACTGGCAAGTGCCGTGATTCCAGGTATGCTGCTTATTGTTTTTATTTTTCATTATATCTGATGAGGTGATTTTTGATGTTGAATACCTTTAAAAGAGGTGGGGTCCATCCTGACGATGGGAAGATCTATGCAAAGGATAAAGCCATAGAAACCCCGGCAATACCGGATCAAGTAGTCATCCCGATGAGCCAGCACTTTGGTACCCCTTGCACACCGATTGTAAAAGTTGGGGATCATGTAAAAAAAGGGCAGCTCATAGGTACGAGTGACGCATTCCTTTATGCCGACATCCATGCGTCTATTTCCGGCGATGTTGTCAAAGTGGCGCCTATGCCGCACAATATGATGGTCACATGCATGTCTGTGGTTATCAAATCGGATGGCAAAGACGAATGGGCTGACGGGATACCGGAAGAACATGACTGGAAACAACTCGATAGCAAGGAAATCATCGAATTGATCAAAAAGGCCGGCGTTGTTGGCTGCGGCGGTGCCACGTTCCCGGCTCATGTAAAATTCACACCGAAGAAACCTGTCGATACGTTTATTGTCAATGGGGCAGAATGCGAACCCTATTTGACGTGTGACTACCGGGCTATGGTGGAAGACGAATATGTCAACAAATTAGTAACCGGTGTCCAGATCATCATGAAAGCACTGGGGGTAAAGCAGGGCTTCATTGGTATTGAAGATAATAAGCCTGAAGCTATCAGCAAGCTGACCGAAGCCTTCAAGGATATTCCTGAAGTAACGGTAAAAGCCTGCAAGACGAAATACCCGCAGGGTGCTGAAAAAATGATGATCGAAGCCATGACCGGCCGTCAGGTTGAACCGGGCGGATTGCCTATGCACGTAGGCTGCGTCGTCAGCAACGTAGGTACGGTTATTGCCGTTACGGATGCCGTTTGCCATGGTATTCCTTTCATTCAGCGTCTGACCACGGTAACCGGCGATTGCATCAAAGAACCGAAAAACCTCGCCCTGCGTATTGGTACTCCTTTCCAGGAAGTTATCGATTACTGCGGTGGTTTCTCGCAGACTCCAGACCGTGTTATTGGCGGTGGCCCGATGATGGGGCTGGCCCAGTACCAGCTGGATGTTCCTATTACGAAAGGCGCTTCTGGTATTCTTGCTTTGTCTCCGGAAAAATGCCAGGTTGGCGAAGAAGAACCTTGTATCCGTTGTGGTCGTTGTGTTGAAGCATGTCCGATGGGCCTTATCCCAAGTCAGCTGAGCATCTTCTCTTCCTGCGCAGCTTGGGATAAATGCATGGAATACGGTGTTATGAACTGCGTAGAATGCGGCAGCTGTGTCTATACCTGCCCGGCTAAACGTAATATCGTACAGTATATCCGTAATGCGAAAGCACAGTGCAAAGCTATTCAGCGTGAAGCCCAGGCAAAGGCCGATGCGCAGAAGGCTAAGAAATAATTGGAAGAAGGGATATCATGAGTCCAGAAGCAAAAGGACAAACTATAGGAAAGGATGCTAAAGACATGCAGGAATTAAAACTTACTGTATCATCTTCACCGCATGTTCGCTGTAACGAAAGCATTCCTAAAATCATGTGGAATGTTGTAGCGGCTCTCGTGCCGGCTGCTGCGTTCGGCGTATATTACTTCGGTATCAACGCTCTTGTAAACATCATCGTCGCCGTCGTATCGGCTGTCGTTTTTGAATTCTTATGGGAAAAAATGATGCACAAGAAGGTTACCATTAAGGATGGCAGTGCTGTCATCACCGGTCTTCTTCTTGCTATGTGCTGCCCGCCGAGCCTGCCTTGGTGGATGAGCATCGTCGGTTCCTTCTTAGCCATCGTCGTCTGTAAACAGTCCATGGGCGGCTTGGGCTATAACCTCTTTAACCCGGCTCACGTTGGCCGTGCCGGCCTGATGGTTTCCTGGCCGGTTGCCATGACAACATGGACCCAGCTCAATGGCCAGGTTATTGATGGTGTTGCCGGTGCTACACCGTTGAACGTATTCAAACACGGTGGCCAGGATGCACTGTTCACTCTCTTTGGTGCTAACGATTGGGGTTCCATTTACCAGAGCATGTTCTTCGGTATGCGCAATGGCTCGATGGGCGAAACCTGCACCGTACTGCTTATCCTCGGCGGCCTGTATCTCATTTGGAGAGGCTATGTAAACTGGCAGGTACCGGTTATCATGATTGCCACCGTTGGTATTCTCATGGCAATCATTTACCAGAGCCCGAACGTTGCTCTCTTTGAAATGATGGCCGGCGGCCTTATTATCGGCGCTTTCTTCATGGCTACAGATATGGTATCGGCTCCTATTACGCTGAAAGGCCAGATGATCTTTGCCTTAGGCTGTGGCCTCATTACCGTATTGATCCGTGTTCTCGGTGGTTATCCGGAAGGCGTTTGCTATTCCATCCTGCTCATGAATACACTGACTCCGCTCATTGACCGTCTGGTTAAACCGCAGGTCTTCGGCGCAGTAAAGGCAAAGGGGGCTAAATAAAATGGCAGACAAAAAAGAAGGCGGCATTTTTAAGATTGCCCTGAACCTTATTCTTACCTGTCTTGTATCCGGCTGTATCATCGGTGCCGTATATTTTGTTACCGGCCCGATTGCTACAGCTAAGGCTGCAGAAATGAAAGAACAATCCATGAAGGAACTCGTACCGCAGGCTGATAAATTCGTTCCTGTCGAAGGCAAAAAAGATACGTACATTGCCGAAAAAGGTGGCCAGAAGGTTGCCTTCATTATTCCGACAGAACCGAAAGGCTATGGCGGACCGATCAAATTGCTCACAGCTGTTTCTACTGATGGCACTGTATTGGATTATACCGTACTCGAAGCAAACGAAACTCCGGGCCTCGGCGACCGTGGTGCTAAATCGCCCTTTAAAGATCAGTTTAAAGGCAAGAAAGTAGAAAACCTGGAAGTAACGAAGGATGCCGGTGTCAAAGACAAGATTCAGGCTATGACGGGTGCGACCATTTCTTCCCGCGCATTCACCCGCGGTGTAAAAGAAGCTGTTGAAGAAGCAGCACAGATGGGGGGTAAATAATAATGAATCTTTGGAAAGTATTTAGTAGAGGCATTATTGAAGAAAACCCATACTTCGTATTAGCTTTGAGCTTGTGCCCTGGCCTGGCCGTTACAACCAGTGTTATCAATGGTTTAACAATGGGTCTGACAGTATGGTTCGTTATTACCTCGAACAACGTCGTTGTTTCTATTATCCGTAAGACAATCAACAAAAAGGTACGTGTACCTGTTTACATTACTTGTATTGCTACCATCGTAACGTGTGTACAGCTTTTCCTCCAGGCTTTTGCCCCGGATCTGTACAAAGCTCTTGGCGTATACCTCGACTTGGTCGTCGTATTTGCTATCATCCTGGCCCGCGCTGAATCCGTTGCTTCGAAGAACGGCGTACTCGTTTCCTTCCTCGATGGCATGGGCATGGGCGTCGGCTTTACAATTGCTATGTTTGTCATTTCCTTCGTACGTGAACTTATCGGTAACGGCACGCTCTTCGGCGTTGATGTCTTTGGCCCGAGCTACATGCCAGCCCTGATCCTCGCTTTGCCGCCTGGAGCCTTCATGCTCATCGGTTTCATGATGGCCGGCGTCAAGATGTGGAACCAGTCGCGTGAAAAAGCCAAACAGTTAAAAGCAATGGAAGGGAGTGAAGGATAATGGGCGCATATTTTACGCTGTTTATCGGGGCTGTTCTGATTAACAACTTCGTATTGACCAAGTTCCTGGGCCTGTGTATCTTCTTCGGTGTTTCCAAGAACCTGAACGCATCCATCGGGATGGGCTTTGCCGTAACGTCCGTTATTACTTTAAGTACGATTTTGGCCTGGCTCGTTTATAACTTTGTCTTAGTTCCCTTGGGACTGACATTCTTACGTACGATTACCTTCGTTGTTTTGATTGCCAGCTTTGTACAGCTGCTCGAAATCATCATCAAGAAAGAATCGCCGACATTGTATAACATGTGGGGGATTTACCTCATGCTGATTGCAACGAACTGTATCGTATTGTCCGTACCTGTTATCAGTGTTACCAACGATTATAACTTCGTTCAGAATATCGTATTTGCCGTTGGTTCCGGCTTAGGCTTTGCTTTGGCCTTGATCCTCATGGCAAGCTGCCGTGAAAAACTGGACTATGCAGATGTACCTGAAGCACTGAAAGGCACACCTATTGCCTTCGTCGTAGCCGGTATGCTCTCGCTTGCTTTCCTCGGCTTCTCCGGTATGATTTAACTAACGCAAAGGAGTTGGAAAACCTATTATGAATTATGCGTTCATAGCCATCATGGCCGTTGTTATCATGACTTGCGTAGGTATCGTGTTTGGTTTCGTCCTCGCATTGGCTGATAAGAAATTTGCCATGGAAGAAAATCCGCTCATTGGCGAAGTAAAAGAAGCATTACCGCAAGGTCAGTGCGGTGCATGTGGTTTCGCCGGTTGTGCCAAATATGCAGAAGCAGTTGTTCTTGACCCGGATGTTCCGCCTAACCTTTGCGTACCTGGCAAAGCGGAAGTTGCTGCTGTTGTCGCTAAATTGACAGGTAAAGTAGCAGAAGCTACAGAACCTAAATATGCTCACATCAAATGCCGTGGCGGTAATGGGATTGCCAAAATGGCCTTTGAATACAAGGGTGTTCATGACTGTGCTGCTGCCAAATTGGTACAGCAGGGTCCGAAAACGTGTAAGTTCGGCTGTCTTGGTTTTGGCAACTGCGTCCGTGCCTGCCCGTTCAATGCCATGAGCATGGGCCCGAATGGTCTCCCTGTTGTCGACCGCAAGATGTGCACAGGCTGCGGCAAATGTGCTAATACCTGCCCGAACCATGTTATCGAATTGCTGCCTATGAGTGCAAAAGTCAGCGTAAGCTGCAGCTCCAAAGACTTTGGTGCTGTTGCCATGAAGAATTGCAAAGCCCTTTGCATCGGTTGCGGTTCTTGCATGAGAAACTGTTCCTTGAAGGAAGAAGAAGGCGTAAAAGTCGTCGACCATCTCGCTATTGTCAATCAGGACGTATGTCATCACTGCACGAATGCTACGTGTCTGACTAAGTGCCCGACCGGCGCTATTGGCGAAATGCTCAAAGGTGTCTTCAAGAAAGAAGAAAACGTAGGTTAATATGGATCTGAAACGCTATGCCCGCTATATAAGTGTGGCTGCGCTCTTGATCGTACTCAGCTGCTCCGGATGCGCCTTGCATTCGGAGCAGTCTTACGATAAGAGTGCGATTGCCATGGATACGACTGTGCAGCTGCGCGCAGAAGGGAAAGAAGCGAAAGAGGCTGTGGAAGAAGGCCTCACGCGCATACAGGAAATAGATAAATTGGCCAGTGCCCAAAATCCGGACAGTGATGTAAGCCGCATCAATGCAGCCGCCGGACACGAGTATGTACAGGTCGACCCGGGCATCTATGAAATGATTGCCATCTCTAAGGACTATTCCGTCAAGACGAACGGTGCCTGGGACATTACCGTAGGGGTGATTACGAACCTATGGGATATTGGCAATGACGGCCAGCACATTCCGAGTGACGCGGAAATTGCTGCCGCCCTGGAGAAGGTCAATTACAAGGATATTCTCCTGCGGCCGGAAGACCACAGTGTCATGCTGGCCAAGGCAGGCATGTCCATCGATCTCGGTGGCATTGCCAAAGGCTACGCAGTCGACGAAATACGTAAAATATACGAGGCCCATCACATTGAAAGCGGCCTTATCAATATGGGGGCCAGTTCCATGTATGCTGTCGGCAAGACCAGCAAGGGCAAGCCTTGGAACATCGGTATCCGCCATCCGCGTAACGACGATGCCAATACGTATTTAGGGATTATTGCCATTGAAAACCAAGCCCTCGGTACGTCTGGGGATTATGAACGGTATTTCATCCAGGATGGCGTACGCTACCATCATATTTTCGATCCCCGTACGGGACGGCCGTCGCGTTCCGGTGTCATGAGCGACTCTGTCGTCATCGATGGCAGTGTGCCACACGCAGGCATGCTGAGTGATATGTTTACGACGATCATTTTTGTTTTGGGGCCGGAAAAGGGAATGGACTTCATCAATGGTATGGATGGTGTGGAAGGGGAGATCACCGGTGAGGACAACACCCTTTATATGACACCTGGATTTAAAAAACACTTTTCTGATATGAATGGAGATTTTCATCTGGCACAATAAATCTATTTTAGAAAAATATGCCCCTGATTCTTGGTGTATAAGCGAGCAAAAATAAAGGAATTCAATAAAATCTAAATTATATATTTACATTTCCTTTAGAATGTAAGATAATATACCTATACATTAAGTAGAAGAATATACAATTTAAATTGTAAGGGGATGTTACCTGAATGGATCATATTGATGAAAAGATACTGACTATCTTAAAAAAAAACGGCAAGGCCTCGGCGACGGAAATCAGTCGTGTTGTAGGACTCTCTATACCGGCAGTATCAGAACGTATCCGCAAGATGGAACACAACGGCATTATTGAAGGCTATGGTGCTAAGATCAGCCGCCGTAAGACTGGCTACAACGTAACCGCCTTTATTATGGTAAACTTAGAACGATCCGGTGATGTAGAGGAATTCCGTCAAAAGATTGTAGAATTTCAGCAGGTGCTGGAGTGTCATCACGTAGTAGGTGCTTTTGATTATCTCTTGAAAGTGCTCGTAAAGACGCCGGACGATTTGGAACATTTCTTAATGGATGAATTGAATGAAATCCCCACGGTGGCTTCATCTCAAACATTTATGTGTCTTTCTACGCTGAAAGAAGAATGGAATGTAGAAATACCGTAAGGTAAAATAAAAAAGACGAACCGGTATTTCGGTTCGTCTTTTTAACATACCCGTATCAGGCATCGAGGATCTTGCCATCGAGAGAAATGGTAACGACCTGCCAGGGAATGAACTTGCCGCTGTTCTGCAGGGCTTTTTTCCAGCCATTTCCAGGCCGCCGCAGCAAGGAACTTCCATGCGGACAATGGTAACATCTTTAATATTATTGCTCTTGATGATTTCCGTCAATTTTTCAGAATAGTCCACGCTATCCAGCTTCGGGCAGCCTACGAGGGTAATCCGGTTACGGATGAAATCGTCGTGGAAACGTGCATAGGCATAGGCTGTGCAATCTGCTGCAATGAGGAGACGGGCACCGTCGAAGTAAGGCGCATGGACCGGTACGAGTTTGATCTGGACAGGCCATTGCTGCAATTGGGATACGCTGGCACCCGGAGCTGCTGTAGCTGCCGCTGCCGGTACTTCGTGCTGCAGCGTGCGCATATTGCTGCCGGGGCAACCGCCAGCCGGGGCTGCCGGTTGGTGGAGTACGCGGGAGCGGCTGCCGGGACAGCCACCGGCCGGTGCTTTAAGGCCCCGTTCCTTCATGTGAACAGCTACGGCATCGGCATCATAAGCAGCTGCTTCGCGTTCTTCAAAGGTAATGGCTCCTGTAGGGCAATGGGGCAGACAGTCACCCAGGCCATCACAATAATCATCACGCAGCAACTGGGCTTTACCATTTACCATGCCAATGGCACCTTCATGACAGGCTTTGGCGCAGAGGCCGCAGCCGTTACATTTTTCTTGATCAATATGAATAATTTTCCGTTTCATCGTACATCCTCCCTCTCAGACGCAGTACTCATAATCAGGCTTGGTTCTTTTATATTACAGGCCGTACCTGTTTCTGTTGATGTAGTAAGTATAGTATGAAACGACGTAATTTGCTGTTGTACAAACAACAACGAGGTGAAACAATGGAAAAATATGTACAAGTATTACAAAAGACAGCACTTTTCCAGGATATAGAACCGGGAGACATCGTGCAAATGCTGCGGGATATGGGCAGCCATCGCCATAGCTATGAAAAAGGGAGTTTTGTCTTTTATGCAGGCGATGAAGTAAATTCCATCGGTATCGTCCTCAGCGGGACGGTCCACATTGTACAGGAAGACTATTGGGGAAACCGCAATATCCTGACAGCCGTTTCGGCCGGAGGCATGTTTGCTGAAGCCTTTGCCTGTCTGCGTGGTGTCCGTTCAGCCGTCGATGTAGTCGTCATGGAAAAGTGTGAAATACTTTTTATCGATATCAACCGGATTCTGCAGGCCGGCGTGGCCTTTACGAAAGCGCAGGAGGCCTTCGCAGCGAATCTCCTCGGCGTACTGGCTAGTAAGAATATGATCCTTACCAAGAAAATCCGCTATATGTCCCAGCGTTCTACGCGTAAGAAGCTCATGGTTTATCTTTCTGATGAAGCAAAAAAACGTGGGAAAGATACGTTTTCTATCAATTTTAACCGGCAGCAGCTGGCTGATTTCCTTTCTGTAGACCGGTCAGCCATGTCCGCTGAGCTGAGCCGTATGAAACGTGACGGGCTCATCGATTACAACCGCGAATGGTTTACCTTATTGAGTGAAGAGTAACCGAAATGCCAAAAGGCTGCCTGCAGGCAGCCTTTTTCAATACATTCATTTTAAGTGGGGGAGAATGTGTCCCATTTTGTTTTTCTTTGTTTCCAGGTAAAATTCATCGAATTTTTGCGGTGCCATTTCGATCGGTACGCGTTCGACGATTTCTACGCCAAAGCCTTCGAGACCATAAATCTTCAGGGGATTGTTGGTAAGCAGCCGCAATTCCCGGGCTCCCAGGTCCTGGAGAATTTGGGCGCCAATCCAATATTCGCGCAAATCCGGCGCAAACCCCAGCTTTTCATTGGCTTCTACTGTATCGTAGCCTTGTTCCTGTAAGGCATAGGCCTTTAGTTTATTGATCAGACCGATACCACGGCCTTCCTGCCGCATATAGAGGAGAATACCGCGGCCTTCTTTATTGATCTGCGTCAGCGCTGCGGCTAACTGTTCACCGCAATCACAACGGCACGAGCCGAAAACGTCGCCCGTCAGGCATTCGGAATGGACGCGGCAGAGGATGTTTTTGCCGTCTCCAATGTCCCCTTTGACGAGAGCTACATGATGTTCGCCTGTGAGATCGTTGATAAAGCCATAAATCTTAAACTCGCCGAACTTGGTCGGCATGGCAGCAGCGGCTTCGCGGATGACATGCTTGTCGTGACGGCGGCAATAATTCTGCAAATCGTGGATCGTAATGAATTTCAGATGATGCGTTTCGGCCAGTTTCCAGAGGCCGTCAGCGTGCATGATTTCACCGCGGTCGTCCAGAATTTCGCAGCAGACGCCGACCTGCTTCAAACCGGCCAGGCGCAGGAGATCGAGCGTTGCCTCCGTGTGTCCGTTTCGCCGCAGTACACCGCCTCTGACACCGACGAGGGGAAAGAGGTGGCCCGGGCGGGTAAAGCTCGTTGGTGTCGCTTCATCTGACGCGGCCAGGCGGATTGTACGGGCCCGGTCTTCTGCTGTAATGCCCGATTCGACGTCGGCAGCATCGATAGAAATAGTGAAGGCCGTGTGATTGTTATTCTTATTATCACTGACCATCTGCGGCAGGCCCAATTTATACACGTATTCCTGGCTGACAGGCAGGCAGATCAGGCCCTTGGCATTGGTGAGCATAAAGTTGATATTTTCCGGCGTGCAGAACTGGGCAGCGCAGACAAAGTTGCCTTCGTCTTCCCGTTCGGGATCGTCTGCAACGATGACAATCTGGCCAGCCTGCAAGGCCTCGATAGCTTCTTCGATGGTATTGTGTTTCTTTTCGTTTGTATCCATGTACAGAACCTCCTACATATATAAAAGCCCTGATCACCATAGGTGTTCAGGGCTTTCCAGTAACAAAGATCACGACAGGCAAAACACTGCCGGATATCTTCATTCATCCAGACTGTACTGTCGGTTTTGGAATTGCACCAAATCGTACACTTGCGTGTTCGCGGACTTTACCGCCGGTCGGGGATTACACCCTGCCCTTGAAGATTACTTTATTATACCTGTAAATGGGCGTGAAGTAAAGGGGAGGGCCCGTCTGTTTTATTCTACATCAAAAATTTTACCGGGATTGAGGATGTTATTCGGATCTAAGGCTTTTTTGACGGCGCGCATCATTTCCAGTTCATCCGGGTTGGTGAATTCTTCCATCAGGGCCTTTCGCTTGCTGCCAATGCCGTGTTCGCCGGACAGACGGCCGCCGAGCTGGTAGATTAAGGTATACAGCTCCTGTTGGTTGGCGTCTACGTGCTCCTGCCATGCTTCGTACGTCAGGTCCGGATTTTTTAGGATATTGAGGTGAATATTGCCATCGCCGGCATGGCTGGCAATGCGCGTAATAAGATTGTATTTTTGGGCAAGGGCCAAAATGGCATCGATGAGCTTCGGTTCCTGGTCGACGGGTACGACGACATCTTCCTTGCAGACAATCAGGCTTTCCGCCCGGACGGCTTCGGCAAAGGCCTTGCGGGCCTGCCAAATACGGGCCGAATCGGCGACGAGGACGGACGAAGCACCGTTTGCCGTACAGATTTCATCTAGGAGGACGGCCTTATCGTCCATATCGTCTTCACTGGTACCTTCTACTTCGACGATGAGATAATTGCCGCTGTCGCTGTCCTGCAATGTTTCGTGCAAATATTTCTCTACAGATTTAATGGTAATGTTGTCCATAAATTCGACGCACGTCGGTGTAATACCTGCTTTAATAATCTGAGTTACGACACCGATGGCCTGTTCTGTACTGGGGAAGATGGCCAGCAGGTCCAGTTTATGCTGGGGCTTGGGCAGGAGCTTCAGCGTGGCCTGTGTGATAATCCCCAGGGTGCCTTCTGAGCCGATGATCAGCTGGTCCAGGCAATAGCCTGTAGACTGCTTCTGTAAGCGCGCCCCCAGGCGGACGATTTTTCCTGTAGGGTTGACGACTTCTACGGCATAGACCTGGTTACGCGTCGTGCCGTATTTGACAGCCCGGTTGCCACCGGCGTTGGTGGCAATATTGCCGCCAATGAAACAGGAATCACCGCTGCAGGGGTCACCCGCATAAAAAAGCCCCTTGGCTTCTACTTCTTTTTGCAGGTCAGCCGTGCGAACGCCCGGTTCTACTACGGCGTAGAGGGCATCTTCGTTGATTTCCAGAATGCGGTTCATTTTTTCCAGGGAGAGGACGACACCGCCGTAGATCGGGACGGCGCCACAGGCCAGTCCCGTGCCGGCGCCACGGGGGACGACGGGAAAATGATATTCGTTAGCCAGGCCGATGACGGCAGCTGCCTGGTCCGCCGTTTCCACCAAAACGACGGCTTCCGGCAGATGATGGTACGCCGGATCGGTGACTTCATCGTGGCTGTAAGGCTCCAGCCGTTCCGGATCGGTGAGAACGTTTTTAGGTCCTGCAATCCGGACCAATTGGGCGAGTATATCAGGGGTAAGTGGTGAATAAGGCATGAATATTCCTCCTCAGACTAGCAGAATTTGGCAAAACACAGTATAGGCCTTATTATAAGAGAGAAACGGAGGATTTTAAAGGGGCATTCGCAAACCTGGCCCTAAAAAGCCCGGTCAGGTGAAGTTTTTGCTGTGACGGCAGAGAAATAACCCAAAGAGGCCTTTATCTTACGATAAAATAAAGGTATACTATGGGTTAGGTCTTACTTTTTCAAAGGAGTTGAGCGTACGTAGTGAAACGAACAAAGCAACAGCGTCCCGTTCCGCAGGGCAGGCGAAGAAAAAGCCGCCGCAAGAAAAAGGCGCGCTGGTCTGCGTACACCCGACTTGTTGTGGTACTGCTCATTGCAGGTACGGTGTTTCTCAGCATTAAGCTCTATGAGCTATGGGAAATACGTCAGGATATGCAGATAACCATCCGTCAGGAACAGGAATTGACAGAAGAAAATCAACGCCTTCACAACCAAAAGGACCTTTTGGAATCACCGGCAGAAATTATGCGCCAGGCCCGGGAGCAGTTCGGCATGGCTCGTCCGGGTGAAATCCCCTACCGTCCTTAAAAATATAACAGTAAATTATCAGATGGCGTATAAATTTCGATTGAATTTTTCAAAGTTTGTTAGTATAATGATTATAAACGTTTTTTTGTAACGCGTACTCATATTAAAGGAGGATATGGTATCAGCATGGCAATCGAAGTAGGCAGCGTGTTGGAAGGGACTGTCACAGGAATCACTAAGTTTGGGGCATTCGTTGAACTTCCAGATAAAAAGGTGGGCTTGGTCCACATTTCAGAAGTAGCTAACGAATATGTCAAAGATGTACATGATTTCCTAAAAGTTCAGGATAAGGTAAACGTCAAGATCTTATCTATCGATGAAAAAGGAAAAATAGGCCTGTCTATCAAACGGACACAGCCGGCTCCGGAAAAGAAGGAGTTTCACCCCAAGCATGAATTCCACCACCACAACAATAACGTTGACGTAAGCCGTCGCTCTTCAGCACCCGTTTCGTTTGAAGACCGGCTTAGCAAGTTTATGAAAGAAAGTGACGAACGTCTCATGGATTTGAAACGCAACACAGAATCCAAGCGAGGCGGCCGTGGCGCCCGGCATGCTGATTAATTTCGTATCCTGGGAAGTATGAAGGCGAAAGAGTATTCCGAGATGGAATGCTCTTTTTATTTCTTTTCCAGACAGCGTTTTCCGTTCTCCACGCAGGTCATGAGTTGAAGGAGCAGTTATGGAACAAGATAGATTTGCAGTCGTAGATATTGGCTCTAATTCCTTGCGCCTCTTGCAAGGTACGTGTGATGAAAAGGGGCACTGGCAGTTTTTGCCGAAAGAGTTGGCCACGACACGGCTGGGATACGACATTGAAAATACAGGCCGCCTTTCGCCGGCCGGCATGGAAGATTCCTTTGCCGCCATGGCGGCATGGAAAGAGAAAATCGGCACTATTCCCGTGTGTGCTGTCGCAACCAGTGCTGTACGGGAAGCCAAAGACGGGCAGGCCTTTTTGGCTGAAGTGCGCGCCCGGTTTGGCTGGCGCTGTCGTGCTGTGACCGGCCTTGAAGAAGCAGCCTACAGCTTTCGCGGTGCCGCCGCCGCTGCCGGTGATAAACTGGCTGCCGTGATCGATATTGGCGGCGGTAGTACGGAGTTTGCCTTAGGCCGCAACGGCCAGGCGGCGTGGTCGCACAGTTATCCCTTTGGCGCTGTGCGCTCCGGTGGCAAGACCCAGACCTTTGAGGAATGTGTAGCCCAGCAGGAAGAATGCCTGCCGGAATGGCTGCCCTTGCCGGTACAGCCGGAAATCGTCATCGGTGTCGGTGGTACGCTTACTTCCCTGGCGGCCATGGAATTACAGCTCGACCCGTACGATCCCAAACGGGTAGAAGGCTGTGTCATACCGGCCGAACGGATTACGTACTGGATTGATACACTGACGGCCATGACAGCAGAAGAACGACGGCACGTAAAGGGCCTGCAGCCCCGCCGCAGTGATATCATCGTTGCCGGATTGGTCATTGCCCACTCGTGCCTGACAGCGTACAACATACCGTCCCTTACGATTAGTGAACAGGACCTCCTGGAAGGTGTGTTCTATAGCGGTGCCTTTCAGGATGCCGCCTGGTTCAACCGATGAATACGGAAGCGGCAGGCATCCTGCGGCGCGTCGAGGCCTTTGCCCGGGAGCACGAGCTCTTTGCCCCGGGCGATACGCTGGTCATTGCCTGTTCCGGCGGACCGGATTCCCTGACACTCCTGGACATGTTATCCCGCTTCAAAGTCGACTATGACCTCACGCTCATCGCTGTGTATGTCCATCACGGCATTCGGCAGGCGGCCGACAGGGAAGTAGCTATTGTAGAACAGGAAGCCAAACGGCGGCAATGCCTGTTTGTCAGCCGTTACGTCGATGTTCCTAAACAGGCTGCTGCGGCCGGCATGTCCGTAGAGACGGCAGGCCGGGAAGCACGCTATGCCATCTTTAAGGAAATTGCCGTGGCAGCCAAGGCACAGGCTATTGCCGTGGCACATCACCAAAATGACCAGGCTGAAACGGTCCTGCAGCATCTTCTGCGGGGCAGCGGTCTGGCCGGCCTCGCTGGCATGCGCCCGAAGAGTGGCTCCATCATCAGGCCGCTGCTGGCCTTGACGCGTGCTGATATAGAACGCTACGTCAGTCTCGTGGGACTTACGCCCTGTGAGGATGAAACGAATGGCCAGTTGCTCTATCAGCGGAATCGCATCCGCTTAGAGCTCCTGCCCTATTTAAAGCAATATAACCCGGCTATCCTGGCCGACCTGAACCGCCTGTCAGACATTGCCCGGGCCGATGAGGATTGTCTGGAGCTTTTGGCAGGACGCTTGTATGAAGCGGAGGCAAAGCGCTTAGAACGAGGCCGGGCCCTGAGCCGTGCTGTTATCACTGCCCAGCCTGTCGCTTTGCAGCGGCGCCTGATCCGCCGTCTCTTCCAGGAAACACGGGGCAGCAGCCGGGATATTTCCTTTGCCTATACGGAACGAATCCGGGAGCTGCTCTATAAACCGGCAGGCCACGCATTTGAAGGGCAGGGCCTGCGCGTCTATACGACAGCTCAGGATTTATGTTGTATCACAGCTGCCCGCGGCGTAAAGCCTGTGGCAGCTGCCGTTCCCGCCCCTGTGGTCATCGGGGGTCCGGGGACCTATCGGTTTGGCCGGGCTGTAGTGCACGTGCGCTATAGCGGTGTAGCGCCCCAAGAGACGAGTCACTGCCTGGTGCGTGACAGCCTTGCCTGTAAAGGACCGCTGGTCCTGCGCGGCCGCCAGGCCGGGGATACCATTGCTTTGCCAGGCTGTACAAAAAGCCTGAAAAAATATTTAAATGAACGGCATGTGCCGCCAGAAAAACGGGCGGCCTGGCCTCTTCTTTGCCAAGGCCATGATGTGCTTTGGCTTTGTGGCCTGAAAGCGTCCCTTACGGCAGCGCCTCAGGCAACTACTGCAGCTTTTATTATTTTTGAATTTCAGGAGGAAGATCATGCATAACGATGTAAAGACCATCATGTTTACTGAAGCACAGATTAAACAGCGCGTACAGGAATTGGGAGCTCAAATCAGCCGCGATTATGCCGGAAAAAATATCCTGCTTTGCGGTATTCTGAAAGGGGCCGTTATGTTTTATACGGATTTGGCCCGCTCTATTGATGGCCCCGTAGAATTTGACTTCATGGTATGCTCCAGCTATGGTTCTTCTACGACGTCGTCAGGCTTTGTCAAAATCCGCAAGGATCTCGACAGCGATGTGCAGGGCCGGGATATCTTGATTATAGAAGACATTATCGATACGGGAGTTACACTCAGCAAGTTAAAACCGCTCCTTTTGGAACGGGGTGCTAATTCAGTTAAGATCGCAACGCTCCTGAGCAAACCGTCACGCCGTAAAGTCGATGTTCCCGTCGATTATAACGGTTTTGAAATACCCGATGCCTTTGTCGTCGGCTACGGACTGGATTACAACAGCCGCTACCGCAACCTCCCTTATATTGGCGTATTGAAAGAAGAAGTGTACAACCACTAGAATTGTTAGGACTTTCCTTGTTGTTGCTTTCCTTAAAGTATGATAATATAAGGGTGTATTGGTATGTTTGCCAGTTTTCCCTCGACTGGGCAGCATAAGTTAGAACATATGCGAAAGGAGCAATATTTTGAGTAAATTTGTGAGGAATGTAAGCTTATACTTACTTCTTATTATCGTTGCCGTCTCTATCATAGATGCCTTTACGACCAATAAGTCAGATAAGTCCGAAATTACGTATACGAATTTCATGAATCAGGTCCAGCAAAAGAAGGTAGATACCATTCAGCTTACGGATGACCATGCCATCGTCGGTCAGCTAAAGGATGGCACGTCGTTCACCTCGTATGCTCCGACAGATCCAGCCTTGATGCCGGCTTTGCGTGATGCCGATGTGACCATCATCGCTAAGCCGCCTGAACAGCCTTCCATGTGGATGAGCATGCTCACGAACGTACTGCCGATCCTGATCCTGATCGGTGCCTGGTTCTTTATCATGCAGCAGACCCAGGGCGGCGGTGGCCGGGTTATGAATTTCGGCAAGAGCCATGCAAAAATGCATGGTGAAGGAAAGATAAAGGTTTCCTTCAAGGATGTTGCCGGTGAAGACGAAGCAAAAGAAGAACTGTCAGAAATCGTTGAGTTTCTCCGCAATCCGAGTAAATACAATAACATTGGTGCCAAGATACCAAAAGGCGTATTGCTCTTTGGCCCTCCGGGGACTGGTAAAACCTTACTGGCCCGGGCCGTAGCCGGTGAAGCCGGCGTGCCGTTCTTTAGCATTAGCGGTTCGGACTTTGTAGAAATGTTCGTCGGTGTCGGCGCTTCCCGTGTGCGTGACCTCTTTGCCCAGGCGAAGAAGAATGCTCCGTGTATTGTCTTTATCGATGAAATTGATGCGGTAGGCCGTCAGCGTGGTGCCGGTCTTGGCGGTGGCCATGATGAACGGGAACAGACGCTGAACCAGCTGCTCGTTGAAATGGATGGCTTTGGTGCCAATGAAGGTATTATTACCATTGCTGCAACGAACCGCCCGGATATTCTTGACCCGGCACTCTTGCGTCCCGGCCGTTTTGACCGTCAGATTACTGTCGATCGTCCGGATCTGCGTGGCCGTATTGCCATTCTTAAGGTCCATGCCAAGGGCAAGCCCTTGGGCAAGGACGTTGATTTGGAAACGATCGCCAAGAAAACACCGGGCTTTACCGGTGCCGATTTGGGTAACCTTCTGAATGAAGCTGCCCTCTTGGCTGCCCGTGCGGATAAGCGGGTTATCAATATGGCCGAAATGGAAGAAGCCAGTGAAAAGGTATGCTTTGGTCCGGAACGACGCAGCCATGTCATTAGCGACAAGGAAAAACGTCTGACCGCTGTCCATGAATCGGGGCACGCTCTGGTAGCCTACTTGCTGCCTGATGCCGATCCGGTCCATAAAGTAACGATTATTCCCCGTGGCCGCGCCGGTGGCTATACGATGATGCTGCCGGAAGAAGACCGTTCGTACGAAACGCGGTCGTACTACCTGGCACAAATCCGTGTCGCTCTCGGTGGCCGGGCGGCGGAACAGATCGTCTTCAATGAAATCAGCAGTGGCGCTTCCGGTGATTTGCAGAGCGTTACGCGTATTGTCCGGCAGATGATCACCCGTCTGGGCATGAGCAGCAAGCTCGGCCCGCTGGTCTTTGGTGAACAGCAGGAACAGGTTTTCCTCGGTAAAAACCTCGGTCATGAACGCAATTATGGTGAACGCGTTGCAGAAATGATCGACAAGGAAATGCATGATATTGTTTCTGAAGCCTATGCCGATACACTGCGCATGCTGCGGGAACACATGACGTCCCTGCAGAGCATGGCCAACGCTCTGATGGAAGTAGAAACCATCAATAGCGACCAGGTTAAAAATCTCGTCGAATACGGTACGCTTACAGCACCGGCCGCTGAAGAACCGGCTGCTGAGGCAGATCCCGGTGCGGGTGATAGCCAGCCTGCCGATCCCAAAGAAGACGCGAAGGACCATGTAGAGGTGAGCCCCTGGGGCAATGCCATTCCTGAAACAAAAGGTGAATAACTAGCAGAAGAACTACAGCTTAGCTGTAGTTCTTTTTTTTAGAACGCCTTACTATATAAAGTAAAAGAACGGTAACGATTACCATTCTTTATAGTATTGACAGTGATTTTTATTATGCTACAATTATTTCATCAGGATTTATTATTACATTAAAGAATAGGCATGTGTGTGTAAGAGCGTTCGCACAGCGGAAGAGGAGATACGCGTAATGAGAAAAGATATACTGGAATATTTATTGGCCCATAAGGGGGAGTATGTTTCCGGTCAAATGCTGTCGGATACCTTGGGCGTTTCCCGTACGGCCGTTTGGAAGAATGTCAGTATACTGAGGGAACAAGGCTATGTCATCGAATCGACGACTAAAAAAGGGTATTGCCTGGAAAGCGCACCGGAGCTGTTGCAACCGGAAGTGATCAGTAAAAAACTGGCTACAACCTGCCTGGGACATTCTCTTATCTATTTAGAAAAGACGAAATCGACGAACCTCGTTGCCAAGAAGAAAGCTAACGAAGGCGCCCCGGAAGGAACCCTGGTCCTGGCAGAAGAACAAAGCAGTGGCCGTGGCCGATTAACCCGCTCTTTTCTGTCTCCCTATGCCAAAGGCCTGTGGTTTTCCCTGATCTTACGGCCTACGTTCTTGCCTATGGAAGTCTCGAAGATCACCTTGCTGGCGGCCGTTGCCGTGACAAAGGTACTACGCAAATACAAGGTGGAGTGCGGCATTAAATGGCCCAATGACATCCTCGTAAACGGGCGTAAGCTCGTCGGCATTTTGACGGAAATGAATGCGTCTATGGAAAAAATTAATTATCTCATCATGGGCATCGGTATTAATACAGGGATTACCCGGAAAAACCTGCCCGATGAATTAAAAGATACCGTTACCAGCCTGGCTATGGAGCACGTCCGCTTTAAACGGAATAAGCTTCTCTGTGATGTACTGCTGCAGCTGGAACGCTACTATTTTATGGCAGAAAAGGTTGGCTTTGACCCGATTCTCGATGAATGGAAAACTCTCTCCTGTACGTTAGGCGAAGAGGTGGAGGTCATCATGCCGGACCGCACATTTTCCGGCACGGCGATCAATATCGATCACGATGGCAATCTGATCGTACAGACCTCGTATGGGCTGGAACGCGTATTAGCCGGCGATGTACACGTGCGTAACGTCTAAATTCTCCATCTTTTATGGTAAACTACTGTTTTTTTGCAGTAAACTCTGCTATCATATAGAAAGTGTTATTTTGCAGGACTGTACCGCTCAGGTGTACGGGTACAGTCTCAGTTCACTTTGCAGAGGTGGGTAAATCCATGTTACTAGTTATCGATGTGGGCAACACGAATATCGTACTCGGCATTTTTGATGGCAAGACGCTGGTAGACCATTGGCGTATTTCCACAGACCGCCTGCGTACAACGGATGAATACGGCGTGCTGATCCGCAACCTGTTTTTGATGAATCACGCTGATGCTGATTGCATAGATGCCATTATCATTTCGTCTGTTGTGCCACCGGTCATGCCGACGTTGGAACGCATGTGTCAGCGGTATTTTAATTTATCACCCCTGGTCATCGGCCCAGGTGTAAAAACCGGTATGGACATCAAATATGATAATCCCCGTGAGGTTGGGGCAGACCGCATAGTCAATGCCGTAGCTGCCTATGAATTATACGGCGGTCCCGTTATTATTATCGATTTTGGCACGGCAACTACCTTTTGTGCTGTCGACAAAAAAGGAAATTATCTCGGTGGCTCTATCTGCCCTGGCATTGGTATTTCAACTGATGCACTCGTACAACGTACGGCAAAATTGCCACGTATTGAAGTCTGCCGGACCGATAAGGTTATTTGCCGGAATACTGTCGAAAGTATGCAGGCCGGTGTGTATTATGGCTTCGTCGGCCAGGTTGATGGAATTGTCAGCCGTATGCGCAAGGAACTGGGCTGCAAGGCCCGGGTCGTTGCAACAGGCGGGCTGGCAGTCATCATTGCACCGGAAACGTCGTCTATCGACCTGGTAGAACCGATGCTGACGCTGGAAGGATTGAGAATTATTTATGAACGTAACCGCTAAGCCTCTGGTTATCGGTTCTGTGCGGCTGGCTACACCTGTCGTACTGGCTCCGATGGCAGGCGTTTGCGATGCCCCATACCGTGTCATTGCCCATGGCTATGGCGCGGCTTTGGTATGTACAGAAATGGTCAGTGATAAGGGCCTGCTGTATAATAACGTACATACAGAAGAGATGCTTCACATCGAGCCGGGCGAACACCCTGTTTCCATGCAGATTTTTGGCTCTGAACCGGAAACGATGGCCAAGGCGGCAGCGCGCGTGGAGGCCGCCGGCGCTGATATCGTAGATATTAATATGGGCTGTCCTGTGAAAAAGGTCGTTTCCAACGGGGAAGGCTCAGCCTTGATGCGGGATTTACCCAGGGCGGAAGCGATTATCCGTGCTGTTGTGCACGCCGTTTCCATTCCTGTAACCGTCAAAATGCGGACCGGCTGGAATGAAGCAGAATTTACGGCACCGGAGCTGGCTAAACGTGCAGAAGCAGCAGGCGCTGCGGCCGTAGCCGTCCATGGCCGGACACGGGAACAATTTTACAGCGGTCACGCAGACTGGTCCAAAATCGCCGCTGTCGTCCAGGCCGTATCCATTCCGGTCATCGGCAATGGCGATATTGCAGACGGCCCGTCAGCGGGCCGCATGCTGGCTGAGACCGGCTGCAGCGGCGTTATGATAGGCCGCGGGGCTCAAGGCAATCCCTGGGTTTTCCGGGATGTCACGCGCTACCTGCAGGATGGTACTATCCTGCCGCCACCGTCAGCTGCTGAAAAGTACCGCCAGCTGCTGGCTCATTTCCAAGCTCTCGTAGCCTATAAAGGGGAATACACGGGCCTTAGGGAAATGCGCTCCCATGCCTCGTGGTACACGAGGGGCCTGCCCGGCTCGGCAGCGCTGCGGGAACGGCTGAACCGTGCGGAAAGCGTAGCAGCCTTTGTGGCGATCGTCGAAGCACAATTGGAACAGGCCGTAGACCGTTGACAGGCTCTTTAGATGTGCATATAATAAAAGTTACGGTTAAAATAACCATACGTGCCGGCCTGTTCCGGCATACTGCACAGTATTTCAAGGAGAAGGAGTAATACTATGGCTAACGAAACGCTGATTACGCAGGAAGGCCTGCAGAAATTAAAAGAAGAATTAAACGAACTGAAATCGGTCCGCCGTATTAAAGTTTCCAAACGTATTCAGGAAGCTATCGCCTTAGGTGACTTGAGCGAAAACTCTGAATATGATGATGCAAAAAACGAACAGGCTTTGGTAGAAGGCCATATTGCCGAATTGGAAGCCAAAATCCGTACGGCTAAAATTATCGAAGAAACAAGCGATAATACAGCCAAGGTACGCTTAGGCTCCCGGGTTATCCTGGAAGATGTAGAAACAGGCGACCGTTTTGATTATACTGTTGTCGGTACTGCCGAAGCGGATCCGTTCAACAACCGTATTTCCAATGAATCCCCTGTAGGTTCGGCTATTCTTGGGAAAAACATCAACGCCGCTAATCCTGTTATCGTAACGGTAAAAGCACCGGTAGGCGATTTGAAATACCGGATTTTACCGCCCGATGCAGAATAAGCAGAGATTACAGGAGGAGAGAAGAGAAAGATGGCTGATACAAAGCAGAATGCTGCGCCCATGGAAATGGAAGAAGAAAAATTAAATGACCAAATGAAGGTACGCCGCGAAAAAATGCAGCAGTTTATCGATGCCGGCGTCTATCCTTTTGGACAGAAATTTGACTGGGATCACCATACCCAGGAAATTAAAGATCAGGCAGAAACACTGGAAAAAGAAGAAACCTTTGTCCGCATTGCCGGCCGTCTGATGGCTATCCGCCGTCACGGTAAAACGGCGTTCTGCGTATTGCGTGACATTACCGGCGAAATTCAGCTGTATTTCCGTAAGGACGTCTTAGGCGAAGAATCGTATGATCTCTTTAAGCTGCTCGACATTGGTGATATTGTCGGCGTAGAAGGCCCGGTCTTTACGACACATACCGGCGAAACGACAGTACGCGTAGAAAAGTGGACACTGCTTTCCAAGTCCCTGCGTCCGTTGCCGGAAAAATTCCATGGCCTGACCGATAAAGAAACGCGTTACCGCCAGCGCTATTTGGATCTTATCGTCCATCCGGAAGTACAGGATACGTTTATTAAACGGTCTAAGATCGTCAAGGGTATCCGGAAGTACCTGGACGACCGGGGCTTTTTGGAAGTAGAAACACCGATGCTGCACAATATTGCCGGTGGCGCTGCGGCCCGTCCGTTCAAAACCCATCACAATGCTCTCGATATGGACATTTACCTCCGTATCGCACCGGAATTACATTTGAAACGCCTCCTTGTCGGCGGCCTCGAACGGGTGTATGAAATGAACCGCTGCTTCCGTAACGAAGGGATCGACACGCGTCACAACCCGGAATTTACGACGGTAGAATTATACCAGGCCTACGGTGATTTGGAAGACGTCATTTTCATTACGGAAGATCTCGTTTCCAAGCTGGCGCAAATGCTGTACGGTACGATGAAAATCACATATATCGATAAGGAAATCGATCTCACGCCGCCGTGGGACCGCATGACCATGATCGAAGCAGTAAAGAAATTTACCGGTGAAGACTTTAGCAACGTCACGACTATTGAAGAAGCACGGGCGATTGCCGATAAACTCCACGTAGAATATACGGAACACAGCGGTATTGGCAAAATCATCAATGGCTGCTTTGAAGATTACGTAGAAGAAAACCTTATTCAGCCGACGATTATTACGGGACATCCGCTGGAAATCTCGCCGCTTACCAAACAGGACCGTGATAATCCGCTCCTTACGTATCGTTTCGAAGGCTTTATTTATGGCCGCGAACTGGCCAATGGCTTCTCGGAATTAAATGATCCTATTGATCAGCGTGAACGTTTCGTGCAACAGATGAAAGAACGTGCCTTAGGGGATGACGAAGCCCATCAGATGGATGAAGATTATTGCCGCGCTCTGGAATACGGCCTGCCGCCGACTGGTGGTCTGGGTATTGGTATTGACCGTCTGGTCATGTTCCTTACCAATAGTGCGTCTATCCGCGATGTCCTGCTCTTCCCGTTGAGCCGTCCGGAACAGAAATAAGTATACAAAACACCCTTTGACTCGTTTCGGAGGGTGTTTTTTCAACATCTCCGAAAGGAGGGAAGATGATGAACCACCCGAAAAAATTATGTCTTCTCCTGGCGCTTTTTTGCTGTACTGCCGTAGGGACAGCCGCAGCAGCCATGCCAGCCTCCGGTGAAGCCGGCCTGACTGCTGAAGCGCCGCTCTTTGTACCGTCGGCAGCCGGCAAGGAGGCGGTATCAGCCAAAAAAGATAACGCTGCAGCAGGAGATGCGAAGGAAAATAAAAAAGGCAAGGATACGATGCTGGTCAAACCGGCGGCTGTCGTGACCGATGATACCCTGGCCCTGCATAGGCTGACAGAGAGGGATTTTACCTTTAACGGTATGCGTGCCGGTGATTCCCTGCAAAAGGTGAAAGCTATTTTTGGCAGTCCGACGAAATACGCCCAAAGCGATCATTACACGGAACTGAAGTATGACCGCACTGATTTACGCATGCGTGTACGTCTGCGTAATGAACCGGCAGATTTTCTAAAAGAAGCGGCAGAAGGTCGTAAAGCAGTCCAGCCCGGTGTGGAATCGGTGACTCTGGCTTCCGGCGACGCTGTCTACATCGGACCGGGTATCCACTTAGGCCATCCGGCGGAACTGCTCGTACGCAAATACGGGGCACCGTTAAACGTACTGCGTGATGCCGACGCCAATGTCTATTATTTTGTTTATGAAAATCCCAACAAGGATCATATCCTCATCTTCGCTATTGGTGAGCGCAAGGTTGCCCGTGTGGCTTTAATACCACCGCGGCCACCGTACATAACCGATCAGAGTGAAACCAAGATTAACGGCCGTTCGCCTCGGGATTTCACACTCGTAGGCTATGGCGTCAATGAGCCGTTTGTGCCGAATAAGTATAATATGTGGACGAATATGGTTAAGCGGGGAACGAGCCACTTTTGGCTTTACGGCTCGTATGGGCTGGAAGTAGACCGTCATAACATGGTCAAAAAGGTATTTTTGCTGAACAACAGCAGTTTTACCGGCCGTGGTGCTACCTTGGGCTACCGCGTATCAACACTACTGGCGCTATATGGGCAGCCTGACCGGATTGAAAAAGGGCCGGCAGGAGAAGAATATGTCGACGCCTATTACTACGACAGTCCTTTCCAAAAGGGCGTGTCCCTCGTATTCATCAACAAGCATGCTACGGACTATATTGACGATGTCTTGCTCATTAGTGAACCGATTAAAAATATACAGGATCCCATGGAACGCTATGGCTTGAAAGATGCGGAATGACAATGCTGCATAAGGCCTTGTTATAAGCAATAAAAAATAAATTGGGAAAAAGCCTTTACTTACAAGGTGTAATTCCAGTATAATAAATATAAACAATAATGCAGATGAAGGTGATACTCATGGTTACAGATGCAGATGTTTTGAAAAGGTGGAAGTACATTGCACAGGATGATGAAAAGCTTCTCATCATTATTGGCGGCCCTGGTTCCGGTAAGAGTAAGTTGATTCGTGAACTGACCTACCAGGACGGCTGGAAAATTTGTGAAGCAAAGGATCTTTTCGATGATGAATTCCTCGAAATTCCTCGTGCAGATCGCCCGGAAAAGGCAATTTCCCTTATTTCCGAAGCCATTCACCGGTTAAACGCCCGGGTTGTCATGATTGATAATGTTGGCTTCCTCTTTGCGCCGATCTTGAATTTGGATCCTGTCGAAATGCTTAGAAAGCTGAGCCGCGAATGCCCGATTATCGTCAGCTGGCGTGGTCACGTCGAAGGTGACACGCTTTATTTCGAACATAAAGGGGATCCGAAATACGCGAAGTTCAAGATTGAAAATCCTGATCACGTCATTTCGCTTGACTAACGTGTATATTACTCAAAAAAACTGCTGCTGCGACAGCAGTTTTTTTGTTGCGCCTCTAGAGAAGTTTACCTTTATTTAAAAGTTAGAAACTTTTTTTCTTAGACATTGTGTGATATAATTTTCCGTATGCTTGTAAAGGCGGCGGCTGCCGCCGTACCGACATCATTTACTAAAGGAGCGTATACGATGAACGATTATATGATTGCCGTCATCCTCGGCGTTGTCGAAGGGCTTACGGAATATCTGCCTGTATCTTCTACAGGCCATATGATACTGGTAGGGGACTGGCTGGGCTTTGACGGGCCGCAGGCCAGTGTGTTTGAAGTATTCATCCAGCTGGGGGCTATTCTTTCTGTATTAATTATTTACAAGGCCAAGTTTATCCGCATGCTGAAGCAGTACCGCTGCTGGAACCTCTTGCGTAAGGAAAACTGGTATCGCCGTGACACAGGGCTGACACTGGCTCATGTAGCCGCCGGGATCGTTCCGGTCATGGGGATCGGCTATTTGGCCCACCATGCCATTAAGACCTATCTGTTTTCTCCTTTTACGGTTATTATTGGCCTCGTCGTAGGCGGCCTCTTTATGCTGGCTGCAGAAAAGGCGAAAATGCGGGTCATCTGCAAGGATGTAGAAAAAATGACCATTATGCAGGCGCTTCTCGTCGGGGCTTTCCAGATTCTGGCCTTATGGCCGGGCTTCTCCCGCTCCGGTTCGACGATTGCCGGCGGCCTCTTCCTGGGCCTGAGCCGTAAAGCGGCGGCTGATTTTTCCTTTATTATCGCCGTACCGGTCATGATTGTCGCCTGTTTTTATGACCTTTTAAAGAGCCTGTCCATTCTGGGAAGCGGCGATTTGGCCATGATTGCCATCGGCTTTGTGACGGCTTTTATCGTCGCCTATATTTCCGTGCTCTGGTTCCTGAAATTCCTGAATAAGTCGACACTGGCCTCCTTTGCGTACTACCGTTTTGTCGTCGCCTTTGTGTCGTTCCTCCATTTCTTTGTTTTGAACTGAGACAGATCGAGTTGCAACAGAAAAAATTGGTTTCCCTGGGGAAACCGATTTTTATGTTTTAGTGATTACTCAGTTGTTTAGAAAAATCTGTCATAATTTCTTCAATATAAGGCCGCGGATCGGTTTGGGCCGGGAAATCACGGACAATATTTTCCAGCATGGACCGCAGCATGATATTGACGCCCTGGGCATAAACGTAGTAATAGTAGCGCAGGTGATCACTGCCTTTTAAAATGAGCGGTGCCAGGTCGTCGTTGACGGCAAAGGCTGTTTCATAAAAATCGAGGATGTTTTCCTTAAAGCGGTGCATGTCGATGGTTGCCTTTTCGTAATCCGCTGTCAGGTCTTCGCCTATGTGTGCCAAAAGGGGCGGCAGAGAAGCCACTTTTTCCGGGACCTCCAGCTTTTCATCTTCCATGAGATGAACCAGCGTGTGCAGTGCGGAAACGATAGATTCACAAAAGAAGTTAAAGGTAAAATAACCGTCCGAACCGGTCAGGTCCGTAATGATATAAGTATCCATGGAAAATCTCCTTCCTATTAATTTCCTCATTATATCATAATATGAGCAAAAATATTTGAGTAAGGGGAAATTATATGATACCATTTAGAAGAAACAATTTGCAAACCGTTTTTATCTACTTACCTATGTTGGAGGAAATTGGTATGGCTCATAATAAAAAGATGAAACTGCAAAAGCGGTCCCGCCAGTCGGCCCGTATCCACCGGGGCTTTGAAATGCCCGTCGGTATGGGATCTGAAGACAGTATCCTGGGCTTCCGTACGTCAAAAGAATTAAAAGAAAAATATTTTTATTTTCACGGCCGTGTGGCCCGCCGTCCTTTTCTCATGCGGACGATTCTGCTGATGATCGCGCAATTTATGTTTACCTTTATTTTGTATCTCAAACTGGCAGAATCGATTACCATTGGCCGTTCTGATTTTGCCGCCTTCTTTGGCCTTCTTCTCGTCGTCCTGACCATTCCAACGGTCTGGTCAGAGCTTTCCCTGGGCTGGCGCCGCTGCCACGATATTAATAAGAGCGGGGCTCTTTTCATCATTCCGTATCTTTGCTATTTGGGCAGTTTTCTCGGACCGATTCTGGGCCTTGACTCCACGGTAGCCATGGCAGTGCAATCAATTATGGCAGTGACCTATTTGGGGCTCTTTTATGTCCGCGGGACAGAAGGAGACAACGCGTATGGTCCGGCCCGATCCCGTTAGGAGGCAGCATACATGACATTAGCGCAAGGTGAAGAAGGGAAAACGTATCTCGTTGAAAAATTGTCCCTGGCACAAAAGACAGAAAGACGGCTGCAGGCCTTAGGCATGACATGCGGCACGAAGATAGAAGTAATGAAAAATAAGAATGGTGGTACCATGATCATCAAAATGCGCAATACCCGTCTGGCCATCGGCAGAGATATTTCCACGCATATTGAAGTGAGGAGCTGAGACGATGCCTGATTTAGGGAAGGCGGAACGTGAAAAACATATTCCCCAAGGAATAGAAAATAGCAATGCCGTGCCTACAGAGGGGATGACCGTAGCCTTTATCGGTAACCCTAACTGTGGCAAGACGACACTGTTCAATGCCTATACAGGGGCTAATCTGAAGGTAGCTAACTGGCCCGGTGTTACCGTAGAAAAGGTAGAAGGGGCTATCGACAGTCACGGTGTACATATTCACCTCGTCGATCTGCCAGGGACGTACAGCCTGACGTCGTATACGATGGAAGAACAGGTTTCCCGCAATTTTATCCTCAGTGACGATGTTGATGTCATCATCGATGTTGTCGATGCGTCAGCCTTGGAACGGAACCTGTATTTGACCTTACAGCTGCTGGAACTGGGCCGGCCTGTCGTAGTGGCACTCAATATGATGGATATCGTTGCCAAGCGGGGCATGGAAATTGACCTGCATCGCTTGCCGGAAATGCTGGGCGTACCGGTTGTTCCCGTTTCGGCTTTAAAACGGAAAGGCCTTAGCGTCCTCCTGCATGCGGCCATCCATCATAAGGATCACGTCCATCCGGACCGTCTCATTCATAACCACTCGGAAAAGACCCATCATAAGCACAACCATCATCATGATTTTGCCATGGTATATAGTGATTTACTGGAAGATAAGATCGATCAGCTGCGTGTTCTTTTGCAGGCCCAGTATCCGGATTTGCAGAATTATCGCTGGCATGCCCTGAAGCTCCTGGAAATGGACCAGGAAATTACGGCTAAGTATCCCCTTCAAGGCATAGAAGCCGTCGTTGACCGCAGCTATGAAACGGATATTATCAATGAAAAGTATGAGTTTATTGAGGAAGTTATTCAGGAAGTCGTTGTCAACCGGGAAGAACGGGTCGCAGCGACAGACTATGCCGACCGTCTGCTGACCAACCGCTGGCTGGGCATTCCCATTTTTCTGGCCGTCATGGCTGTCGTCTTTTTCCTGACCTTTTTTATTGGCGATATGCTGCGCGATTACTTCGAGTCGGCCATCGATTCGTTTTCCGCTTTGGCAACGAGCGGCCTTACGGCCGTCGGCGCCGGAGAGATGCTCATTTCCCTCATTTGTGACGGCATTATTGCCGGTGTTGGCGGCATCCTGACCTTCTTGCCCAATATTTGTATCCTCTTCCTGACCCTGGCTGTCCTTGAAGACAGTGGCTACATGTCACGCGTGGCTTATATCATGAACGATGTCATGAACCGGCTGGGCCTGTCAGGACGAGCGTTTATTCCTATGATTCTCGGCTTTGGCTGTTCCGTACCGGCTATCATGGCCTCACGGGCCCTGGAAAATAAGACGGACCGTTACCAGACTATGCTGGTTACGCCTTTTATGTCGTGCAGTGCCCGCCTGCCTATTTATATTCTCTTTTCCGGCATGTTCTTTCCGGAAAATGCCATGATCGTCGCCTATTCCATGTATCTCATCGGTATCGTCGTCGCACTGGTCTGTCTCCTCGTCCTGCATCTGTTTCAGCGGCAGGAAACGGAGAATATACTCCTCATCGAACTGCCGGAATATAAGCAGCCCAGCCTGCGGACGGTCTGGATTTCCGTTTGGAATAAGGTCAAGGATTATTTGAATCGTGCCGGCACGATTATCTTTGCGGCCTCCATTCTCATGTGGTTTATTCTGAATTTTGGCCCATCCGGCTACGGTGCTATGAACGATAGCTTTGGTGCCATGCTGGGCAAGATTCTCGTACCTTTCTTTGCGCCTCTGGGACTTGGCTATTGGCAGATCTCCCTGGCTCTCCTGGCCGGGATCTCAGCGAAGGAAGTTGTCGTTTCGAGCTTTGCCGTTCTCTTTGACGGAGTCAATATTAATTCTGCAGCAGCTTTGGCTACCCTGGCTGCCAGTATGGGGCAAATGGGGTTTACGCAGCTCAATGCCTATTGCATGATGCTCTTTTCTCTCTTGTACGTTCCCTGTGCGGCTACGATTGCTACGATTCACGCTGAATCGCACAGCTGGAAGTGGACGGCCTTTTCTGTCATATTCCAGATTTCTGTTGCCTGGGTGATCACCTGTGCGGTTTACCAGATTGGCAGCCGCCTGTTTTAAGTAAGTACTAGCTATGTATGCTGGCAAGGGGCCCTCGCAGAGGGCCTCTCTGTGCATCTGAACTTTTTATTTTACAAGGTATGGCAAAACCTGTATAATAGTTGCGAATCTATTCACGTGTAAGGAGACGCGCATGAGTACACCTATGATAAAATTGGAGCATATGAGTCATGCCTATACAGATGAAAATGGCAAGACCGTATATGCTGTAAAAGATATATCTCTGGAAATACAGCCAGGGGAATTTGTAGCCATTATCGGCACTAATGGTTCGGGAAAGTCGACGCTGGCCAAGCATTTCAACGTCCTTCTCGTACCGACAGAAGGCACGTGTGAAGTTTGTGGCCTGCGGACCGATGACCCCCAGCATGTTTGGGATATCCGCCAACAGGTGGGCATGGTCTTCCAAAATCCCGATAACCAAATCGTTGCAGCCGTCGTAGAAGAGGACGTGGCCTTTGGTCCGGAGAATCTCGGCGTGCCGCCGGAAGAAATCCGTCAACGTGTAGCCGATGCCCTGGAACGGGTACAGATGACGATTTATGCCAAACACGGACCGCACCTTTTAAGCGGCGGCCAGAAGCAGCGTATTGCTATTGCCGGCATCCTGGCCATGCAGTCACGCTGCATCGTCCTGGACGAACCGACGGCTATGCTCGATCCGAAAGGCCGGCAAGAAGTGATGGAAACTCTGCATCAGCTGCACCGCGAAGGGATTACGGTCATTCTCATTACTCATTTCATGGAAGAAGCCGTTCAGGCTGACCGGGTTATGGTCGTACATCACGGCGAACTGAAGATGGATGGTACGCCCAGGTCAGTCTTTACGCACGTCGACGAGCTGAAACAAATGGGCCTCGACGTGCCTGTACCGGCTGAGCTGGCTGTACGCCTGCGCGAAAAAGGCGTACCCCTGCCGGAGGGAATTATTACGAAAGAAGAACTGGGAGACGCGTTATGTCAATAAAACTGGAACATGTTACGTATACGTACGGTACAGGCTCGCCCTTTGAAAAGACAGCTTTGCAGGATGTCAGCTTAGAAATCAAAGAGGGGGAGTTCATCGGTATTATCGGCCATACGGGCTCGGGCAAGTCGACGTTGGTCCAGCTGCTCAATGGCCTTCTGCAGCCGACGAGCGGTACGGTCACCGTCAATGGCCAGGATATCAGCCAGAAATCAAAAGCAGCTATGGAAATGCGCCATGCCGTAGGTATGGTATTTCAATATCCGGAATACCAGCTCTTTGAAGAAACCATTGCTAAGGATATTGCCTTTGGACCACGCAATTTTGGCCTGAACGCAGATGACGTGGCAAAACGGGTGCGGGAAGCCATGGAATTTGTAGGCCTCGATTACGATACGTATGCCGATCGTTCGCCTTTTCGTCTTAGCGGCGGACAGATGCGCCGCGTAGCGATTGCCGGCGTGATTGCCATTCATCCGCAATACTTGATTCTCGATGAACCTTCGGCCGGTTTGGATCCTGTCGGGCGCCGCGAAATTTTTGCAGAAATTCAGCGCTGGCATAAGGAAAAGAATATAACGGTCATCCTCGTGTCTCATAATATGGACGATATTTCCCGTATGGCAAACCGCCTCATCGTCCTTTCAGAGGGACAGATTCTCATTGATGGCGAACCGCTTGATGTTTTTGCTACGCAGCAGGACAAGCTCCACAGTGCCGGCGTAGCCGTACCGCCTGTGACAGAAGTATTGCAGTACTTAAAAGGCCGGGGCCTGGCTGTAGAAGACCGGGTGCATACAGTAGATGAAGCCGTAGCTTCTATTTATCAAAGTCTGGGAGGAAACAAACATGCTTAAAGATATTACGCTTGGACAGTATTTTCCTGGCGAATCCTTTCTGCACCGCCTGGATCCCCGCTGCAAGATTATCGCGACTCTGATCGTCATCGTGGCTATTTTTTTGGCCGAATCCCTGACGGCCTATGGCCTGCTGACTGTATTTGTGGCTTTTTGTTTTGGTATTTCTCATTTGCCCATGAAACTGGTCCTGAAATCGATTAAGCCTTTATGGGTCATCATTGTCCTTACCATGGGCATTCATATCTTTACGACACCGGGTGAGGCAATCTGGCAGTGGGGCTTCCTTCATATTACCTGGGAAGGATTGCGCCAAGGGGCACTCATGACGGCCCGTTTAGTGTATTTGATCGTCTTTTCTTCTCTTTTGACGTATACGACGTCGCCAATCCTGCTGACTGATGGGATTGAACACCTGCTCAATCCGTTCCGCCGTATTGGTGTGCCGGCCCATGAGCTGGCCATGATGATGACCATTGCCTTACGCTTTATTCCGACACTGCTCGAAGAAACGGACCGCATTATGAAGGCCCAGACAGCACGGGGCGCCAATTTTACAAGTGGCAGCCTCATACAGCGTGGCAAGAATATGATTCCCCTTTTAGTGCCCCTTTTTGTCAGTGCCTTTCGTCGTGCCGATGATTTGGCAGTGGCAATGGAATCGCGCTGCTACCGTGGCGGCATGGGCCGTACGCGCATGCACGAGCTGGCCTATACCTTCCGTGACAGTATTGCCATGACAGTGGTCATCATTTTCACGGTGGTCCTGGGTGTGATGCGGTGGCTGGCATGAGTATAAAAAAGAATATCTGTCTGACCGTGGCCTATGACGGCACGGATTTTCACGGCTTTCAAAAACAAAAAAATGCGCCGTCTGTTCAACAGTTTTTGGAAGAAGGACTGGCTAAGATTTTTGCCAGCCCTATTACGATTTATGGTGCTGCCCGGACGGATGCCGGCGTACATGCCCGCGGCCAGGTTGTCAACTTCTATGGCGCCGGGACGATTCCAACGGAAAAGATTCCCTATGCCATGAAGGGCTATCTGCCCTTGGAAATTGCCGTTCTCTCGGCCCGGGAAATGCCGGAACATTTTAGTGTGCGTCACGATAATAAGGGCAAGCACTATCGCTATACGATAGTCAACAGCCGGATTCACGATCCGTTCCGCCTGCGTTATGCCTGGTTTATCCGGCATCCCCTCGATATTGAGGCTATGGAGGACGCAGCCGGGCGTCTGTTGGGGACGCATGATTTCTCAGCCTTTGAAGGGCAGAATACGACCCCGATGAATCCTGTAAAGACCATGTATCATATAGGTGTTCATACAACAGGACCGGTCGTGACGATCGATGTCGTAGGCGATGGCTTTTTGTACCACATGGTGCGTAATATTGCCGGTGGTCTCGTCGATGCCGGCTTGCACCGCGTTACACCGGCTCATTTGGAGGCTGTATTAGCCAGCCGTGACCGGAAACAGTTAGGTGCGACGGCACCGGCCCAAGGCCTGTGCCTAGAAGAAGTCTTTTACGAAGACGTACGGCTGCAAGAAAGACTCTTGCAGCTACGGCAACAATAATAAACAAAAAGTTATAGACCTCTCTCTATCTCAAACGGTAAAATTATGGTATAATATTGGATAAACTGTATTCACATATGGACTTACACACGGTATTTCTGCCCCTGTCATATATGTATACAGCAACAGGGCCGGTCTATGAGCCCTGTACAGGTGGTATTTTTGTATTATCGCAGTGGCGAAAGAGGATATTATCCATATGACTGATAAGACATTAGGCTGGACTGTGCGGCTAGGCGGCGTACTTGCTGTATTGCTGTTCCTCTGGTCTATCCAATGGTTTCTGCCGGATTTCTATTCGACCATGTGGCACCTTACTGTAGAAGGAGATATAGATGGGCTGACAGACTATATTGCATCCTTTGGCTATGCAGCGATTCTGGTCAGTGTATTTATGATTATCTTTGCCAATGCTATCGGCATTCCCTCCATCCCGTTTCTTACGGTAAATGGTGTAATCTTTGGCTTGGTACCGGGAATTATTATTTCCTGGGCCGGGGAAGTAATCGGGATTGAAATTAGTTTCCGCCTGACGCGGACGCTCTTACGGAATCAGGCAAAAAAAGTCATTCAGCGCAGTAATATGCTGGAAAAGCTGGACTCGTACAGCTGTATTCGTACGATCATGATGGGGCGGGCTATTCCCTATTCTCCCAATGTCGTAGTCACGGCCTTTAGTGCGTTAAGCCATATTTCGTATAAGGATCATTTTATTGCCAATGCTATTGGCAAGATTCCGGCCGTTGTCGTAGAAGTATGGTTCGGCCATGATTTATTACGGATTAATGAGCATTGGGAACGGCTTCTCGGCTTGACCATTCTGGTAGTGGCCATTTACGGTTTTTTATGGTGGCGTAAAAAACAAACACAACGAAATAAATCCTGATACCTGCAGGAGAAATGAGTTCGCTCTTTGGGCGGACTTATTTTTTTCTTTGCATGCAAAAACCCCGGTACCAGAGGAGGGTACCGGGGTGCAGAGGATTGTATTATTTTGCGAAGTAACGAGCGAGCAAGCCGTCGAAGACACGGCCATGACGGGCTTCGTCTTTGCACATTTCATGAACCGTGTCATGAATAGCATCGAGGTTTAGCTGTTTAGCGAGGGTAGCCAGTTCTTTTTTACCGGCGCAAGCACCCTGTTCAGCAGCAGCGCGCATTTCGAGGTTTTTCTTTGTATCGTCTGTTACTACTTCACCAAGCAGTTCAGCGAATTTTGCGGCATGTTCCGATTCTTCGTAAGCAATACGTTTGTATGCTTCGGCTACTTCCGGATAGCCTTGGCGGTCGGCCACACGGCTCATAGCCAGATACATACCAACTTCAGAGCATTCCCCAGTGAAGTTCTGACGCAGGCCTTCGATGATTCGTTCATCAACGCCTTTGGCAACGCCGACGCGATGTTCGTCAGCATATTCTTTTACGCCTTCAACGAGTTCCGAGAACTTTTCTTTCGGAGCACCGCACTGGGGACACTTTTCAGGAGCTTCATTGCCTTCAAATACAAAACCGCAAATACCGCAAACAAATTTTTTCATAATTGTTACCTCCCAAGAGTATGTAATAGTATTGATTTCTATAATTTGTATTAACAAATAATGTATATTTGTTATGCTGTTATTATGGCAGGGCATATTGAGAATTGCAAGACTTTTTTCTAAAAAAATCGGAGAAATTTTTCTTTTTTCATAGGTTTCCAGGCACTAGGGTACAGAGCCGGTTTTGACCGTTCAGAATCGGTATGGTGGATGAGTTGCTTTTTAAGCATGAAATCGATATAATTAAATAGTATGGAAATATAATGGAAAGTATAACCTGATGACCGGCTTATAGTATATAACGAACGGATATGGAGGGATGCGACATGTGGAAAGGAAAAGTTGCCTGCGTTCTGGCGGTGATTGCCCTGTGCGGGGCTATGACGGCTGGCGCAGCAGACTATACAATTCTGGAGAAAGCAGAAAAAGTAGAAACGACTGTATATGGAGCACCGCAGAGCGGTTCATTGAATACCCGTATTGATGCCCTGGACCGTACCTTAAACGGTCAGGAATTATTAACGGGAAGTATTCAAAATCAGACGGACGCCTTATATACAGATGTATACGGCAATTCTGGATCTGATTTATCCTTGCTGGCAGCTGTGAACATGATGCAGTGGCAGTATTCAGGTAAAATCACAGATGCACCTTTGCTTGATCGCGTAGCTGCTTTAGAGGAAGGCATAAACGGCAAGGCAGCCACAGGGTCTCTCATCGGCCGCGTGCGTTCCTTACGTACGGCGATGCTGGGCAATACAGCCTTTACATCCCAAGATGTAGTTATCCCGGCCGGCACGATTGTCACTATGAAAAATCTGGATCCCCTTGACTCGGAAACGCTTCAGAAAGGGGATATAGTCCGCTTCAGCGTTGCTGAAGACGTCATGGTAGGCAATGTGATTGCCATTCCCCGGGGGATGGAAGCCGATGGCACGGCAACGACGGTCCGCAAGGCCGGACGCTTTGGCCGTGATGGCAAGATTGAAATTACGTACAGCACCGTGCGGGCCGCCGACGGGACGCCTGTACCTTTGACAGTAGGCGAAAAGACGAAGGAACAATATAAGCGGACGGCCGGAGCCGTAGGTGCTTCTGCAGCGGGTGCCATCATTCTCGGCCCGGTAGGGCTTGTAGGCGGCCTTTTTGTAAAAGGCAATGATGTCAATATTCCGGCCGGGACTACCATGTACGCGGAAGTAAAGACGGCAACAGAAGTAATCGGCTTTATTGAAAAACAACAGCCTGTTTCAACGATGGCCTCTGCCAATATGGCAGCCAGCGGCGTAGCCGTGCCGGCTTCGGAACCGGTCGTAGCGGCGGCTGCGACGACTGCAACGGTCACACCGGACACAGGTGATGGAGGAAACGTAACGATTCCTGAACAGGACAAGACAGAACACGTGACGCCCGTCTCTCTGGATACGACAGGCGTGCCTGCTCATGACGATGTTCAGGCAACGGTGACGATTACGCCAGCGAATAACAATTAATTGACAGGTGACGATAATGAATAAAAAAATGACAGCTGCCGTTTTGGCCGCCGTCCTGCCCCTTTCTTTGCAAATTTACGCACAGGATACGGCAGCTGACAAGGAAAAACTTGTACAAGTGCATACAGAAGAAACGCTGCCTGTCCCAGCGGCACAGGATACGGGGCTGACACCGGTAAATCTGGATCAGGCTGCAGCCAGCTATGATGTCGTTCTGCCCCAGCAGCCCGTTAAGATGACAGCCGATAAGCTGCTCATGCGTAATTCCGACAATTATGTCGCTGCCCGGGGAAATGTCGATATTGCCCAAGGAATGGATGAAATGCATGCGAACGTCGTAGAGGGCAACGCCAAATCGCAGGTATATCACGCGACAGGACCGGTCATATATATGAATAGTACGACTGCCCTTGATGGTACAGACGTAACGTACAATGCAGCCAATCAGAGTGCTCTCATGGGGACCATGAGCGGCTTTATGGATGCGACGACGTACGTTCGTGGCACCGATGCAGAAATGTATAATGGCCAGGGCTATATCAAGCACGGTCTGATTACGACACCCCATGCAGTAGCTAAGACGCCGGACTATTATTTGACCGGCGATGATATCCATATTTATCCCGGTGAAAAATTTACGGCTGAAAACACCAAGCTGTGGTTTAAGCACGTCTGCCTCTTTACGTATGGCCATTATGAAGGGAAATTAGGCGATAAAAAGGAAAAGCCTTGGATTTTTACGCTGCTGCCACGGCCGACGTATAATAACGACAACGGTATCGGCCTGCGCGGGGACGGCAAATTCCCGCTGAATCAATCGGGTGATCTCTCTTTAAATCTGAGCTATTATCTCTATTCGAAGGAAGGCTTCAAGCCTTCGGCAACGATCGCTAAGAACACTCGCGTCGGTACCTTCTCCTTCGGTTACAGCAAGGAAGAAAGTACGGATAATGATGATCATATCTGGGCGACACGCTGGCCGGAACTGCGGTACTATATGCCGCGTATATATGTCGGTGGTTCCGGTATTTACGTAGATGGCAGTGCCGGCTGGGGACGCTGGGAAGAAGGCGACAAGAAAGGGGAACACAAAGGCTATCGTACAGAAGTGTCCCACCGGCCGATTCCCTTGTGGACCCGGGCTAACCTGCGCTTCTTTACAGGCTACCGTAAGGATTTGTATGCCTACCATGATGCAGAACGGAGCGATCCGTACTGGGGTGCAATCCTCAATCAGGGCATCAATAATCGTCTCTGGACCAGCTTCTGGTACAAGAAGCACAACGTTAGCGGCTATACACCGTATCGCTTCGATAATATCGATGACCCGCGTCAGAAGGGCTTCTCTGTAGGCTATGTCCTGACGCCGCTGGATACGATTATTTTCTCTATGAATAAAAACCTAGACAATGGCAACATTGACGATCGTAATTTCACATGGGTCCGTGACCTTCATTCCTTTATCGCGACTATTACGTATAAACAGGTCGATAAAGAATGGGATATTCAGCTCATATCCAAGGACCTTGATTTCTAAAATAAAAGGGGCTGTGAAATAACGCCCCTATAAAAACGAATGAGGATCACTGGCTCGAAAGA
>NZ_JAQDBC010000017.1:0-525 GCF_027681725.1 Caecibacter sp. AF58-12pH5A
GGATTTGATGTTTCTGTAGTCAATCCGCTTTCCACGAGTCGCTATAGAAACATAGATGTCAGAAAGGTAAAAACAGATAAGGCTGATTCCGTTTCCATTGCCAGCTATGGACGCAGCTATTGGCATATACTGCCAGCATTTAAGATGAATACAGATGAATATTCCTGGTTGAACGACGCAGCTGACGATTATCTTACCATTTCCAAGTCACAAAACAGGCTGGACCTGCTGTTTAAGCACAAGCTAGAACGTAGTATGCCAGGTATTGATAAGGAGCTTGCCTCCTTAAATAAAGAAACCGGCAAAAATAAGTTGTTGGACTTCGTCATGCAATATCCTCATTTTGCTACTATTACAGCAATGTCTGAAGCTGAATTTATTGAGGACTTCTGTATTTGGGCAAGAAAAAAGGGATACCGGGCTTCAAAAAGTAAAGCAACCACGATTTACTCTTTGGCCTTAAATGGTATCCCTTCCACCCCAGATAGTCAGTACAATAGAGATTCGATTCGGATGTATGCTGAT
>NZ_JAQDBC010000017.1:535-49540 GCF_027681725.1 Caecibacter sp. AF58-12pH5A
TATGCTGATCTACTGAGAGAAGCCGAAACGGCTCTTATAGGTATTTTAGCACGAATGAGAGAAATCGCCAAGACCTTGCCGGAATATGAACTTGTCGGCGAAATGGGTGGTGTGGGAAACATCTTACAGGTCATGCTCATTGCAAAAATTGGAGATGTCAGGCAATTCTCTAAGAAGGGATCGCTCGTCGCGTACGCCGGATTGGATTCACCGCCCAACCAATCCGGAATAAATCTCGGTACAGGCATGCCAATCACAAAGAGAGGAACCAGCAAGCTGCGAAAAATACTGTATCAGTTAGTCATGACTTTACTATCCCATGAAGAGCCTGTCGATAACGTGGTATACAATTTTGTAAAAAGGAAAGTAGCCGAAGGGAAACCTAAAAAAGTAGCAATCATAGCTGGAATGGCGAAGTTTTTACGGCAATACTATGGCCGTGTGATGAACTTGTATAGGCAGAGCGGCTTACTATAATTCGGATATGCTCGGGCCAGCCAATGGAAATTGCCGACTGCTTGATACGAACAGCAGCTTACTAAACGAATAGCACACAAAAAAACCGATAAAAGCTCGGTTCTTTTGTGCTGTCCAACATTCTTCATACGGGAGACAATCGACAGAGATCGGAGCTAATGACAAAAGAATTAAAAAATTATTGTTGACCCCTTGACTTATGGTAGCAGGTCTCTCCCCGCTTCGCGGGGAAAGCTTTCTTTTATGTATGGTTTTTGGGATAGAGTTCCAAAATTTCGTAGTAGCCTGGGATTTCTAGCATGGATTGGCCGTTTCTTAGGGCTGTGAGGACTTCGATTTTTTTGTCTAGGAGTTCCATGCTGTTTGCATCGAAGTATTGTTTGAGTGGCATGTCTGAGCATTGGAGCAGCAAGTCCATTACCTGATACCACTTGATTTCGTCGATTATTTCTTCGGGAGAGAATGTTTTTTTCAGTGCTCCCAGGGCTTCTTGCAGCATACTGCCACCTGCTTTCTCGTTTGAATGGGTTCTAAATTTGGGGCTTCTGTGTCCCTTGTGTGACATATTATAGCAGGTTCTGTGACAATTGATAGGTTTTCTAAATCAGAGTTTATGCAGTTCATTTTTTGTTTATGGTATGGATACGAATAAAGGCTTTCTCCGCTGTGTGGAGAAAGCCTTTGTCGTGAATTTTTCTGTATCGGCCCCTATGAGCCCTATGGGTCCTCTCTCCCCCGCAAAGCGGGTACTCTCCCCGGACTAGCGCCGGGGAAAGCATTGCTTTCATGTATGGCTTTTGGGATAGAGTTCCAGGATGTTGTAGTAGTTCGGGATGTCTGAGATGGTGGCGCCGTTTCTTAGGGCTGTGAGGACTTCAATTTTTTCGTCTATTAGTTTTAGGCTGTTTGTGTCGAAGTATTGTTTGAGTGGCATGTCTGTGCATTGGAGCCAGAGGTCCATCATTTGGTACCACTTGATTTCTGTGATTGTGTCTTCTGGGGAAAAGGCTTCTTTGAGTTTTGCCATCATTTTTTGGACCATGTGTGTCCACCTGCCTTTATATAATACATATATAGTAATTATTTAATTGCGTGAGATCTGGGGCAAGCGATTGGGTTCAACCGTTTGTTCCTGCAATTCTATTATACCATAATAATTACTAAAGGATAGTTGTTATTGATTTTATTTAGAAATGTTAATGTATTCTTTAGATATATGCCGCGATAAAAAAAGGAAAAGCACCTGCGTGGGATGCAGGTGCTTGTTCCCCAGTAGAGGATTTTGTGTTGTCCTTTAGCTTAAAATTCAGTTCATAGAAAGAGGCTGACGAACTTCCATACATTTTCTTGCACGTGCTGCTGGTTTACTTCCCGTTCGTAGGCTTGAGCTGCACGCCTTCCCAGATTAGCATTTTTTGTGATGTAATGTTTTCAGCCTGTTTATAGTCCCTGTTTTCGCTTTTAGGACGAATACACAGATAAAATTAAGAAGTTGTCTTTGCCTGCGAACGCAAGTGGGTACTAGTTTCGTTCGCCTTTGTGAATCTCTAGTGTGGGGGGCACTAGGATACTAGTTCGTCAAAGACGGCTTCTTGTTCTCTTATTATAGCATAGGTTTTCTTCCTATTATTAAAATTAGATTATAATTCTATTAACTTTTTCACAAATTTCCCTGCTATTTGTTTTACTGATACGCCTTTTTCGGCAGGATAACCTGTTCCCATTGAGTAAATAGGCCATGATATACGCGAATGATATAGCCTACGAGGAAGGCTGCTACGATAGTGCCTTCGCGAACGCCGTTCAGTTTTCCCATGGTGACCAGGCACAGGGCGGCCGATATGGCGGTCATGGATATATTCATCGGCACAGTGCTAAGCAGCTGCCTATGTGGAAAAGATCAAAGCTAGGGAAGAAATGTTTTGATTGCCTGAAAATGTAAAAGGAGCCTATGCACTACGAGCTTCCCCCGAAGCTGGTGTGCACAGGCTCTTTTAAAATTCCTCGTTCTTTTCCCGGGTGAAGCTTAGATTACTTCAAAGGCCAGGATGAATGCGGCCATGAGGACGATGCCCGGGCCAAAGGAGTACGCGCAAAGTTTCTTTTCAATGGGCTGCAAGGGAAAGTATTCGTCTTCGTCCAGGTCCATTTCTGCGCGGTTCCGTTCTACGCTGATTTCGTTGTTCTGATGTTTATAATAATATTCGTCTGCTGTTGCTAAGCGTTCTGCTGCCATGTGTAATTCCCCCTCTAAAATCTACGATATGTTGATACTACGAAATGTGTCCCCTCTTGCTTAAACAGTTGGCGGTACGATGCCGTGATAGAAAATCCAGGAAATGATGAGGCCGACCCAGATGATGAAGCCTACGAGCGCAATGGCATAGACGCCGACGACGCGGCCCAGGCCTGCGTGCCAGAGCTTACGTACGTTGGTGACGAGGCCAATGGAGAAAAAGCAAAGGCCGAAGAAGATGCTGCGCAGGAGGTTGGCCTGGCCGGCGCCTGCTTTAGCTGCAGAGACGATGTCCGGGAAGACATAGCCGGCGGCAAACATGAGGACCAAGGCGGCAACGAAGCCGATGATGAATTTCGGGAAGCGTTCCCAAATTTCCCGTTTTGATACGTGTGCGCTACCGCCCTGAGCCGTGCGGCTGTTGAGGTGGTAGACGGACCAGACGACGGCGAGGATGAAGGACCAGACGCCGATGAAGACATCGATGAAGACCTTTGATGTTGTCGTGGCCATGAGGATCCAGCCTTCCTGGTAGTTCACGCCGTATTGCTGCAGGGCTGCGTTGCGGATCAGTGTGTCCGCAATGGCACCGGAGGCGACGGCACCGCCATCACTCTTGACGACCAGGCCGAGCCACGAGCCGGCTACCATAGGTTCTCCGGAAAGGAAGAAGGCTGCCGCAAAGGGCAGGACCAAAAGCTCTACGGCGACGAAAACGATAATGACGGAAGCCAGGATGGTCGGTACGATTTGCCGGACCCGGATTGCACTGCCTGTAGCAATGGCTGCGGCGACGCCGCAGATGGAAATGCCTGACGCCATCGGTGCTGCCCATTCAGGCGTAAAGTGAAAGAACTTACGGGCAATGAAGTAAACCACAGGCCAGTAAATGAGGTAGGCTTCGACGACGGCGCACATGCCACGGATGATGACCGTACTGGCCAGGCTCATGGCGCTGATGGTCTGGATGCCGATGTTCATGCCAAGGATGACGATGCCGGTCTTGATGTACCATTCCGGCTTGGCGGCGTCTGAAAGAAAACGGGAAATCTTAGGAAAGAAGTTGCCAATAATGAGTCCGGCTAAGAGAGCCACGACGAAGCCCAGTTCGCCCAAGCTCAAGGACCAGGGAATCTGGAAGGCTTCGCGCTTGTTCGGCGTAGCGGCCAAGTAGGCGTAGTTGCCAATAATGTTGGAAATAATAGTAATCCAGTAAATGACGGTCAGGCCGAGGGCGAATTTCTTTACTTTTGTCCCCATGAAGTAGGCCCCAATGGTCGTAACGGCTAAGACGAAAAGGTAGGCTGCCACTACGGAGCCCAGTCCGCCGAGCCAGGCAAATTCCCCCGAATTGGCCTTGACGGCTTGAAGCGGATCGATCCAGACGCCAAAGGATGGCACCCAGCCTAATACGTTAATACCTAAAATCTGGCTAGAGCCGAGTACGGATATAAATAACCCGAGCCACACGGCCCACCAATCTTCACTGCTTAAGAGGCTGGAACGATGCGCAGCCTCTGTATATGTCCCCTGTGCCATATACGAAAACACCCCTATCTTTTTATGATTGTTTGTAAAAAAAAGCGCACTACCCAGACAGATAGTACGCGCATATGCCATGCACTTAACCCCTACTCATCTGTCAGGTATTAGATCCTGCTGGAATTGGCACCTTCCTGCCCTCACAGGAGGTTGCCGCAGCGTCATAAGGCCAGTCCTTCAGCTGCTCTGGATGATTTGTGTGCAATTCAGTTTTGATACGGTTCTTGTTGTATCAGCACACTAGGAGCTACAACAACAACACATGATGTAATTTTTTACGTAAGTCATGATTAATACCCCTCTTCTGCCCCTCAGCAGAATTTTCTTTTTTGAATTGGTGAAGCAAACATTGCAATGTTTACGGTTATGGTACACTATGCGTTGCGTCTTGTCAAGAGGGATTTTAGAATAAAGTTCTAAAAGTTGAAACTTTTTTCACGTACTTCATAAAGGCCTATAATCAGGCTTTTTTATGACTAGCGACCTAGGAATAACAGCATTTAGCTTTCTGCAACGGTACAGGTATAGTTGTACAAATTTCTATCATGTCCGTGTGGGATATACATGTATTTCCCTATCTGAAAAAGAAAAAAACGCCCTCGTGAAGCGTGGCGTCGTTGTAATTCTATGAATGTGTTGCCCTTGCCACACGAAGAAAGGCCTCGCAGTTTCCGTCATTTCTAAAGGAATTGTCCTGCCGTAACACGAGCGATGAACTGCAGCGCATGACACGCAGGAAGATTTTCTGCGTATATTGCAGGAACGTGTCATTTTCCAGCGTAGTTGGATAAGGACAAGTCCGTGTACAAGGCGGATTGGGTGTTATGAAGGGCTGGCGTGAGAGCTTTTTTGGGAGTTCAATGGGCTGATGGGTGTGAGGAATTTTTGTTTTGCTTATGAAAAAGAGAAAATCGAGAGAATTTTTTAATCTGCTGAAAATACAAAAAGAGCCTATGCAGCAGTAGCTTTCTCCAAAGCCACCATACTGCATAGACTCCTTTTCTACAGTTTTTCCTATAGAGGTGCCTCTACCACAGTACCTTCCACTGAAGATGCTAGGTAGTTCAGTTCCTCATGTGTATTGTATCAATTTTTTTCGTAGGTTTCAAGGGATGTGGGCGTTATGGGTGCTTCGGTTTTCCGTCGATTAGTGATTAATTAACGTTATGGTTGTCCCGTTGGCTCCGGGCTTGAAATTCTTTCAAGCTCGGAGTGATTAGGCCGTAACGCCCGCACACGGGATCGGCTTAATGCGTGAAATTTTTTCACGCATTAAGTAGTGACGGCGTAACACGCGCACGGGATTGGCTCCATGCGTGAATTTTTTTCACGCATGGAGTAGTGACGGCGTAACGCCCGCACGGGGGCGTTACGCCTCTTTCCCCCATTACTTGCGCAACGGGTACCTTCCCCTTTTTGTCTATCCACGTTATGGTTGTACCGTTTCCCTCTCTCCCCCGAGGCTGCGCCTCGCGGACTCTCCCCGCTTTGTCTATCACCTTTATGGCGGCTCATTTCGCCTCTTCCCCACGAGGCTGCGCCTCGCGTACCTTCCCCCCAGGGAAGGCTATGCAAAACAGGAGCCCTTTTTTGAGGGCTCCTGTTTTCTGTTCTTGTAATAGGAAGTTCTGTTATTACCGACGTTCGCGGATACGGGCAGCTTTGCCTGTAAGGCCGCGCAGGTAATTCAGTTTTGCACGGCGAACAATGCCGCGGCGCGATACTTCGATTTTAGCCAGACGCGGGGAGTGTACCAGGAAGGTACGTTCTACGCCTACGCCGTAGGAAATACGACGTACTGTGAAGGTTTCGCGGACACCGCCGTTGTGACGGCCGATAACGACGCCTTCAAATACCTGGATACGTTCGCGGTTACCTTCGACGACCTTTACGTGTACCTTTACGGTATCGCCAGGGCGGAAGTCGGGGATGTCGTTGCGAAGCTGTTCATTTTCGAGTACGCTGATAATGTTCATTGTTTTTTCCTCCTCATAGGCATTCGTGCCCCGTCGGTATCACGTACATACCGATCGTCGGCTGGACAGAGGACTGCCTGAATTAACAATAGTATTATACTACGCTGGGAAGGCTTTTGCAAGCTCTTTTTTTATAACTTTTTCGTGCTTAGATGACGGCGCCACTGGGCGTGAAGCTTTGGCTCATGTGGAAAATGTCTTTCTGGTATTTCTTGGCGTTTTTAGCCGGGCAGACGAAGGAAAAGGCTACGTACGTATTGGTGTCCGGTACGAGGTAGAGTTCTTTGTAGAAGTACTTGTCGTCTTTGGTCCACGAAATGGTGTAGTGGTTGCCTGTCTTCTGGTTGATAGTGAGTTTCGGCGAGCCGTTGATACCTACGTCCATGTTGTACAGTTCGTCCAGGGTGAAGTTCATCTGGTTTTTGACGGCGTACGTCGAGACGACGACTTTGTCGTTCAGGTTCTGGAAATAGCAGCCATCTCCGCCTTCGTTGACGTCGGCCTTGTTGACGTATGTCGGGATGTCCAAGGCGTAGTGATAGGTGTCATTGATATAGCGGTAGTAGTTCATGTCCAGAGCCTGGTAGACCAGGACTTTATCGTAGCTTTCTTCGTTAGAGCTGTTCAGCAAACCGTAGGGAGTGTTGGCAGCAAAGGCTGTGGAAGATACGACGGCCAGTCCGGCCAGGAGAAGGGCCAATTTTTTACATTTCATTTGTAGAAATCTCCTTTCCTACTCTCTTTTGCACTAGGTTCAGATAAAAATAGATGCAGGCGTAATTCCTGCACCTATTTTTATCCTATTATAGCATATTTGAACGTAGTCTGTCAGGAATCGGGGGCAAGTGACACAGAACTGTTACATTGCGCCACTGGCAGGTTAGTTCAGTTTTTTGATATCTCCAATGGGACGGATGAGATCGAAGGTCCGTGTAAGGAGGTTCATGCGGTTCTGTTTGACAGCCGGATTTTCGTGCATGACGAGAACGTTGTCGAGGAAGTTGTTGATAGCCGGTACGCCTTTGGCCAGTTCCTGAATAGCACCGGCAATGTCATATACGGCATAGTGCTGGTGTACTGTGTTTTCCAGGGCGGTTACAGCGGCATAGAGGGCTTTTTCTTCTTCTGTTTCAAAGAGGTTCGGGTCTACGTCTGTGTCTTCGGCGTCTTTGATCATGTTGCCTACGCGCGTGAAGGCCTGGAGCAGGTCTTCCTGGCTGCGGATGTCAGCAGCGATGAGGGCGTCAGCCCGTTTGGCTGCTTCAGCGGCGTTGAGCGTGTCCGAAGCGAGGACGCAGTCGATGATGTGGTAATCCATGTCTTCGTCCTGGAAGATATTTTTCAGACGGAGCGTGAAGTAGTCTGTGAGCTGGTCGATGACCGTGGCGCGTTTGTCTGCTTCTGTATCGAGGAGGCTCAGGATGTAGGCGAATACTTCCTGCAGGTTCAGGTTCCAGCCGGCTTCCATGAGGATGTGCAGGCTGCCGATGGTCTGACGGCGCAGGGCGAAGGGGTCCTGCGAGCCCGTCGGGATGAGGCCCAGGCTGAAGGAGCCTGTAATCGTATCGAGCTTGTCGGCAAGGCCGAGGATTTTCCCAAGGGTCGTCTGCGGCAGGTCGTCACCGGCAAAGCGCGGCAGATACTGTTCATAGATGGCCGTAGCGATTTCCGGTTTTTCGCCGTCAATCTTGGCGTATTCACAGCCCATGACGCCTTGGAGTTCCGTGAATTCGGCAACCATCTGGGTCAGGAGATCTGTCTTAGCCAAGGCGGAGACGCGTTTCAGGTCTTCATCTTCTACGCCGAGGTCGAGCTTGTGATTAAGGAATACGGTAATAGCCGAGAGGCGTTCTGCTTTGTCCTTGAGCGTGCCTAAGCCGTCCTGGAAGACAATGCGCTGCAGGTCGCCGACGCGGTCGCTGAGTTTCTTTTTCTTATCTTCTTCAAAGAAGAATTTGGCATCGTCCAAACGGGCGCGGAGTACGCGTTCGTTGCCGTGCTGTACCGTTTCCAGATGATAGTCGTCGCCGTTGCGGACGGTGAGGAAGAGGTTCATGAGGTTACCAGCTTTGTCGTGCATAGGGAAATAGCGCTGATGGTCTTTCATCGGTGTAATGATGGCAGCTTCCGGGAGCTGGAGGAATTCTTTATCGAATTCACCGCACAGGGCTGTCGGATATTCGACGAGGAAGATAACTTCTTCCAGGAGGTCTTCGTCCATCATGATGGTGCCGCCTTTTTCGTCAGCCAAGCGCTGGAAACCGGCGAGGATCATCTGTTTCCGTTCTTCCGGATCGACGATGAGGAAATGTTCCCGGGCTGTATCGACATAGGCAGCCATGGACGGGATTTCAAAGTCGCCCGTACCGAGGAAACGGTGGCCCCGGCTGATTTTGCCACTCTGGACATTGGCAATGGAGAACGGAATGACGTCTGTGCCAAAGAGAGCAACGAGCCAGCGCAGGGGGCGTACAAAGTGGACGGTCTGGGAGCCCCAGATCATGCTCTTTGGGAAGCTCAGGGAAAGGATGATGTCTTTGAGGATATCCGGCAGGAGACCGGCTGTTTCAGCGCCGATGGTGGTGACGTTGGCATAGACGTAGCCATCTTCTACGACGAGGTCTTCGACGGCGATCTTCTGGCCGCGGGCAAAGCCCTGGGCAGCCTTGGTCGGTTTGCCTTCGGCATCGAAAGCGATTTTGACGGAAGGTCCTTTATTTTTAGCCGATACGTCGGCCTGTTTTTCCGCTACGCCGGCAACGAGGAGGGCAATACGGCGCGGTGTGCCGAGGGAGCGGATGGATGTATAGGTAATATTGGCGGCATCCAGTTTCTTGGCAGCCAGGTCTTTGACTTGGCTGAGAATGGATGGCATATAATGGGCAGGGATTTCTTCCGTGCCGATTTCCAGCAATATGTCTTTACTCATTTGTTTTCCTCCTTCAGCATTGGGAATCCTAATTTTTCGCGCTGTTCGAGATAAGCGCGGGCGCAGGCACGGGACAGGTTGCGGACGCGGCCAATGAAGGCGGCACGTTCGCTGACGCTGATGGCGCCGCGGGCGTCGAGCAGGTTGAAGGTGTGCGAGCATTTGAGGGCATAGTCATAGGCCGGCAGTACGAAGCCTGCTTCGATAGTGCGCATGGCTTCGGCTTCATAGAGGTCGAAAAGGTGGAACAGGAGCTTGGCGTCGCTGACTTCAAAGGCGTAGGAAGACTGTTCGAATTCGTTCTGATGGAAAATGTCGCCGTAGGTTACGCCGTCGGTCCATTCGAGGTCATAGACATTGTCTACGCCCTGGATGTACATGGCCAGACGTTCCATGCCGTATGTGATTTCCGAGGAAACGGGATGAACGTCGATGCCGCCGACCTGCTGGAAGTATGTGAACTGTGTGACTTCCATGCCGTCGAGCCAGACTTCCCAGCCCAGGCCCCAGGCGCCGAGGGTCGGCGATTCCCAGTTATCTTCAACGAAACGGATGTCGTGTTCTTTTAAATTGATGCCCAGTACTTCGAGGCTCTGCAGGTAGAGTTCCTGGATGTTATCCGGGCTCGGTTTGCAGATGACCTGGAACTGATGGTGCTGATAGAGACGGTTCGGGTTGTCGCCATAGCGGCCGTCAGCAGGACGACGGGACGGTTCGACATAGGCTACGTGCCACGGTTCCGGTCCCAGGGTACGAAGGAAGGTGGCCGGATTCATCGTGCCGGCACCTTTTTCTACATCATACGGTTCCTGTATGATGCAGCCCTGGGAGGACCAAAACTTCTTCAAAGCGAAGCTCATTTGCTGAAAATTCATGGATTATTCCCTCCTAATAATAAAAAAAGTCCCTGTAACATCGTAGTGATGTTACAGGGACGAGTAAACACCCGCGGTTCCACCCTGATTGGCCTAAAGGGCCCGCTCAGTTCAGGCGGCCATACACACCCAAAGGGGCTTCCTGCCGCAGCCTCAGGAAGGCCTTCGGCAACCGTTGGCAGGCTTGCACTATCCCTGTCTCGCTGCATGGTGGCTGTCTACTCTTTTCCGTCATGGGCTTTGTTTCATGCCGTTAATGGTATCACAAGATTGGGAGACTGTCAATAAATTCGCGCGGTGCTGGGGACTTTGTCTAATGGATTGAGAGTTCTGTAATTATGTTGTTATACGGCGCAACGCCCGCACAGGGATTGGCTCCAGGATTGAATTCTTCAATCATTGAGTAGTGACGGCGCAACGCCCGCACGGGGATTGGCTCCAGGATTGAATTCTTCAATCCTGGAGTAGTGACGGCGCAACGCCCGCACGGGGATTGGCTCCAGGATTGAATTCTTCAATCCTGGAGTAGTGACGGCGCAACGCCCGCACGGGGGCGTTGCGTCTCTATCGAGCGCTTCGCGCCCACTTTTCCCCCGGGGAAAGCTTGGGAAAGCTTTTTTCCAATTTCTTACAGTCTTTGCACTTTTGTTATACATTTCTCCTTTATACTTGGGGCAAATGAAAGATGTGCTTGCAGGTGCATGACCTGTGTTGGCATGTTCTCTCAACTCATAAGGAGGATTCTATGATGGATGAACATAATGGTGTTTCACGGCGTGGCTTTTTGAAGTTGGCAGCAGGGTCTGCTTTGGGGGCGGCTATTTTGTCGGTTCCCGCTTTATCTTTGGCCAGTGAGTTGACTGGTGGTGCAGCGACGGTGAAACGGAAGCTTGTTCCGGTGACGTTGAAGGGGTTGCCTCGTGATGCGATGGCAGCGGCTAAGGCTTCGACGCTGGTATATGATTCCTTCTCTTCGATTATTTCTATGAGCCAGAAAATTTCTGACGCCGGCTTGCGCAGTGCTGTGTTGAAGCTGCTCAACGATCCGACGCCGACGTTTATGGCCAATTACCCTGGCCAGAGTGCTATTTCCCGGCTTTACAGCCAGCTGGCCAGTGCCGGCCTGATCGATACGTCTAAGATCGATGTAGCCCATCTCCTGCCGCCGTATAACGGCAGCGTCCAGCCCTTTCGCACGGCGCCTGGCAGCGGCTACGGCAGCCATCACTCCTATCCTGGTGGCTTGGCTACGCACGTGGGCGTCAATATGCACATTACGTCGTATATTTGCGATACGTATAAAGAAGTCTTTGGCTACGATGTCCACCGCGATGTGGCCCTGGCTGGCCAGGCCATGCACGATATCTGTAAGCCTTTCGTCTTTCAGTGGCAGCCGGACGGAGCCTCCCTGAAGGAATACACCATTGCCGGACAAGGTGCGCATCACGTCATTTCTCTGGCCGAAACGATTTACCGCGGCTTCCCGCCTGAAGTTGTCGTAGCCCAGGCCTGTGCCCACGGTGCACCGTCGTCGCCGAAGGAAGAAGAAGCAGTCGTCGGCTGGCTTCGCGCCGCTGCTATGATGGCACAAAAGGATCCTGTCGATTACGGCCTCATTAACGGCATGGGCGGTCTCCCGGCACCGCATCATCAGGAAGGCTACATCGTCCACCTGGGCGACCACGACTGGGTTCTCTCCGTACCGGCAGCACAGAAATCGGTCGTTCTCTTGAAAACCATTGCCCGCGAAAAATACGGCATGTCCGAAAGTGACCTCAACGGTGCCCTCTTCAACCATTTCCGCAACTACGTAGGGGCCCAGCTTTCCTTCATGTTCCTCAACTTCCTCGAAGCTGAACCGAGCGGCATGGAACAGGCCTACAGCCAGGTACGCCGTGTCATCACGCAGTAAACTGCGCCATCTCACGGCTTCCTATACATATCCTCTCCTCTTGCACACAGGAGGGCCTCATCTCTCATCTTTTCTCTCTCGCACGTCAAAAAGCCATCGTCCTTCTCCCGTGACGATGGCTTTTTGGCGTGTTTTTTTCTTAGAGGCTGGCGCCGAGGGCGCGGGCTTTTTCCATAAAGGCGCTGTGCCGCGTCATAGACGGCGTACCGCAGCCCGTGCCAAGGATAGCCCCCTTATCGTCAAAGTGACAGTATTTGACGAGAGTCTTGTAGTGCAGGGACAGGGCTTCAAAGGTCCAGGCATCGCTATTCTAGGCGACAGCCAGGAGGGCCGATTTCATATGCTTGGCATGGAGGCTGCTGTTGAAGGAACAGAAGCGGTCGATGACGACCTTCAGCTGGGCCGACATGCCGAAATAGTACAAGGGCGTAGCAAAGACAATCATATCCGAGCTGAGGATGGCCGCCTTGATGCCGTCCATGGAGTCGTGCAGAATACACGGTCCTTCGTAGCCGCAGGCGACGCAGCCTGTGCAAGGCTGGACGTTGGCGTGAGCTACGTCGATAACCTGTACGTCGTGACCTTTAGACTGGGCGCCTTCCGTAAAGGCTTCGGTCAGTAAATGAGTCGAGCCGTTGACATTCGGGCTCGCCATGAGAACAACGATTTTCATGAAACTTCCTCCTTCGGGGTATAACAAACCGGGCCTGGGCGGCTGTTGGGACAAGATACCGCAGGCCCGGTGAAATAGCTTATATAAACTTAGAGATCCTGACAAGACGGGACACCGTAGGCGCCTTTAGCCGACTGGACGGCGCGGCGGACGGCTTCTTCCATGACATAGGCAGCGAGGGTGCCTGTCGTGTTGATTTCAGCGTTGACAGTGCCTACGCTAAGGGCATAAAGGGAATCGCCATCGGCCATGGTGTTGACAGGGCGGATGGAACGGGCAATACCGTTGCCTGCAAAGGCAGCGAGCTTACCGAGCTGTGCCTTGTCGAAGCGGCCGTTGGTAATGATGGCACCGATGGTCGTATTGGTTACGGCTGCTGCGGCGCGCTGGGAAAAGAGCGTATCTGTCTGGCCGTATTCGTCGAGGAGAACGCGGCGCGTGTCGGCAAAGCCCTGGCCGTCTTTGGCGCGCATGCCGGCCAGAATCTGACCGTCGCCACTGATAACGTCGCCTAAGGCGTTGACGGCTACGACGGCGCCTACCTTGATATCCCCTGCCTGAGCGGCAAAGATACCGAGGCCCGATTTCATCATATAGTCGGCGCCACAGGCCTTCCCTACAGTAGCGCCTGTACCGGCTCCGTAGTTACCTGGCTGAACGTCGTTCGTTTCGGCAGCCACACAGGCAGCGTAGCCTAATGCCGCATCAGGACGGACATTGCTGCCACAGCCTAAGTCGTAAATGCATGAGGCGACGACGAGGGGCACCTTGCAAATGCGCGTATCGAAGCCAATATCGTGTTCTTCCAGGTAACGCATGACACCGCCGGCGGCATCGAGACCGTAAGCGCTGCCACCGCTGAGGAGGACAGCATGAATCCGGTCGGCTGCTGCCCGCGGGTTGAGAAGCTCCGATTCCCGGCTGGCCGGACCGCCACCACGTACATCGAGGCCGCAAGGAGCGCCGTCGGGGCAAATGATGACAGTACAGCCTGTGCCGGCCGCTTCGTTTTGGCTGTTACCGATGGAAAAGCCACCAATATCTGTCAGTTTAATTTCTTGAAGCACTTATTTCACCTTCTTCTGAAAGTCCTGCCAGAGCATACTAGGCTGGATGCCTGTGTTGTTCTGGTATTTACCACCGTGGTACGTATCGTATTCTCCGTCAATATCATGATAATAAATCTGGCAAATTTCGACATCCGGGTAAATGCGGATCGGCTGGACGCAGAAGATTTCCAGTGTCCAGTAGCCGGCAAAGCCGACGTCGCCAAAGCCAGCCGTGACGTGGATGAAGACGCCTAAACGGCCAACAGACGAGCGGCCTTCGAGCATGGGGATGTAGTTTTCCGTTTTCGTGTATTCATTGGTCCGGCCCAAATAGAGCTTGTTAGGCTGCAGGACATAGCCGCTCTTGGGGATATAAATGGTCGAAGCCGGGTTGGGCTTGGCCATGTCGAGCTCGTGGTTATCGTAGACCATAAGCTGGTTGTGTAAGGACAGGTTATAGCTGTTGGGATTCACCCGGTCAGGATGAAAGGGCGTAATGATGATTTCTTTACCTAAATGTTTGACAATTTCCTTGCCGGACAAGATCATGATAGTTCCTCTCTCTTCGTACGCGCCTGGGGGACGCAGTGGTATCGTTTTTATAATTTTACATGATATATTATACTCTAGAGAGGAACAGGCGTGCAAGTCTGGGCGCCAGGCAAAGCCCCGCTTCAGGAAGGAGGTTTTTGATGAAACGATTCGATTATGAGCAGACACCGCTACGGCTTTTTACTACTGAGTTGATACAGCGGGTCAATGGCATCCACGAACGGAAAGGCTGGTGTGATTTCTTTTTGGAAATGCACACAGGCTCGTTGCAGGCAATGGCAGATTTGTCCCTCTTACAAAGTACGAGATCCTCAAACCGTCTGGAGGGCATTTCTACGAGTGACCAGCGTTTGGAGGAACTGGTCAATAAGAAAGCTGAACCCCACAACCGGTCAGAGCAGGAAATTTCCGGGTATCGGGATGTACTGGCTACCATCCACGACAGCTACGAATATATTGCCATCGTGCCCAATGTCATTTTGCTGCTCCACCGGGATTTATATGCATTTTCCGGTGGTGCTGTCGGTGGCAGTTACAAAAATGCCGATAATGTCATTGCTGAAACGGATGCAGAGGGACACCAAAAGGCGCGGTTTGTCCCTGTACCTGCTTTCCAAACACCGGAAGCTATGGAGTCCCTGTGCACACAGTTCAATCGGGCCTGGCAGGAAGGCACGATCGATAGGCTGCTCCTGATTCCCATGTTTATCCTTGATTTCCTTTGCATCCATCCGTTCAACGACGGCAACGGCCGCATGAGCCGCTTGCTGACCTTGTTGCTGTTGTATAAGGCAGGCTATATTGTCGGCAAATATGTAAGTATTGAAATGATTATCGAAAATACAAAGGAAACATACTATGAGGCCTTGCAGGCCAGTTCTATGGGCTGGCACGACAACGAAAACAGGTACAATGCGTTTGTCTCCTATTATCTGGGCATCTGCCTGAAAGCCTATCACGAATTTGAAAGCCGTGTCGAATATTTAGTAACGAAGAAAATGACCAAGCCCGAGCGGGTAAAAGCCGTCATCGACCAAAAGGTCGGCAAGATCACGAAGCAGGAAATAATGGAGCACTGCCCGGATATCAGCAAGGTCACTATCGAGCGCACGTTGGCAAAGCTGGTTCGGGACGGCTATCTCGTCAAAATCAGTGCTGGTAAGACTACGGCGTACGCAAAAAAACAATAAGTTCTCCATACAAAAAAGGACCCTTAGCGGGTTCTTTTTTGTGTATATTATCCCCTGTCGAAGCAGGTTTTCTTGTCGGCTTCTGTGATGGGCCGGATGACCTTGCAGGGGTTGCCTACGGCGACGCTGTTGTCGGGGATATCTTTGACGACGACGCTGCCGGCGCCGATGACGACGTTGGTGCCGATGGTGACGCCTGGGAGGACGTGGACGGCGGCGCCGATCCAGACGTTATTGCCGACGGTGATGGGATAGGCGTATTCCAGGCCGGCATTTCTTCTTTCGTAGTCGATGGGGTGGCCGGCCGTGTAGAAGCCGCAGTTCGGGGCGATGAAGACGTTGTCGCCAAAGGTGACGGGGGCGCCGTCCAGAATGACCGTGTTGTGGTTGGCGAAGAAATTGTCGCCTACGTGGATATTGTAGCCGTAGTCACACCAGAAAGGCGCCATAATAGCACAGTTTTTGCCCTTACTACCCAGGAGCTTTTCCAGGATAGCGGCCTGCTTTTCTGTTTCTGATGGGCGGAGGGAATTGAAATCGTAGCAAAGCTCCTTGGCCGCCGTCCGTTCGGCCACGAGGGCTGCATCGTTGTTGGCATCGTAAAGCTGCTCATGTTGCATTTTTTCTTTTTCTGTCATGGTGTGCTCCTTGGATTTAGTTTCGTATGTATACGGTGCCGTCCATGATGCGCCGGGCTGTGCGCTGGACGGCGACGCTGGTTACATCCAGTGTGCCGTTTGTTTCTTTGAGGTGCGGATAGAGGGTCATGACGCCGCTGGGGTGGCCGATGCGGACGGCGGTCGTGTCCTTTGGCAAGGGGCCCAGGGTCTTTTCTACGATGCCACCGGGCAAATGGGCTGCTACGGCCAGGGCTGTCGCTGCTGTAAGGGGGCTGGCCTTATGGCACTTGAAGACGGAGATGACGCGGACGCAGAGGTCCATGTCGCTGGCGGCGACGGGCTGGCCGGCTATATCCGTATACGCAGCCGGGGCTGCAAAGACGCCGATTTTTGGGATGCCCGGCGAATTGGCACTGGCGTCGGCCAGATCCTTAGCAAAGCCCAGTTTCACGGCCGCCGTGGCGCGAATTTTTTCCAGAAGGGTAGCAGCTTTTTCCTTAGCGTCGACGGCTGCCGGCAGTTCCGTACCGGTAAGGCCGACAGCGCTGGCCCGGACAAGGACGAAGGGATTGGACACATCGAGAAGCGTCGCTTCTATTTCCCGGCCATCAATAGTCAGGACATCCAAAGCCTGGCCTGTGGGCAAGAGTTTCCCCGTTTTGGCACCGCCAGGCTGCAGGAAATGGACCTGGAGCTCCGCCGCTGTGCCGTCAATACCGGCAATGTGGCAGTCCCCGTCTTGGGCGAAGGTGTGCGTCGCCGCATCAATAGGGACAGTGACATTGATGTATTTGTCCGTATTGCGGTTTAGCATGCGCACGGTAGTGATAGGTTCGACAACGGGCACCAGCCCTTCTTCTACGGCAAAGGGCGCTACGGCTGAGGTCATGTTGCCACAGTTGGCCTTGTAGTCGACCTGGTTTTTGCCGACGATGACCTGGCCGACAAGGTATTCAATATCTACGTCCGGTACGTCGCTTTTCCAGACGACGACAATCTTATTGTTGGACGACACGGTCCCGCCGAGGCCGTCGATCTGCTTCGGTTCGGGATTGCCCATGACCTGGAGGAAAATGCTATCCCATTCTTTGGGGTCGGCAGGTAAATCTTCGCGGTGAAACAGGCAGCCCTTGCTCGTGCCGCCACGCATATATACGACATTAAACTTTCGCATGAAAAAGCCTCTTTTCTATGAGTATCACGTTTTTCTATTGTAATCCTGTACTACCTCCGCATTATAACACGGATCACGGCAACAAAAAAACACGACGGTCTGGGTCGTCGTGTTTTTTCTCTGCGTTTCCCCTAATTCTCGTCCGTATCGTATTGGATGAAAAAGCTCCATTGGTGATAGTTTTCGAGATACGTCAGGTCCAGAAGCATGTCTTTTTTCTTGTACATGTAGCACTTTTGTGCCGAGTCCTTGTACTCTTCCATGCCTGTTTTTTCCCAGCCTGCGGCCTGCAGCTGCTTATCAGAGTAGGCTACGACGGCCGTTTCATCCAGCGGATACGTATAGATGGCGCTGAACCAGATGCGTTCTACCTTGCGCGCTTCGTATTCCTGTATCAGCTGGGCCCCGGCCGGCTGTTCAATAGCATCGTAGGCAGCGCGCAGGTTTTCTTCCCGCTGCTGGACGCTGGGGAAAAATCCCAACAGGATATGGGCTACGACAATGAGACAGACGCAGGACATAAAGGTAATGATTTTTTTCTTTTTGCTCACTCGCATAGGCGACCCCCCTCGCCATCACAGACAAAACGAAACTATCTTTTTCTGTACGTTGCTATGAGAAGCAGTACGAGCGCTGCCATTGTCGTCCCAGCAAGGACACACAGCTCGAGCACGGAGTATCCCCAGCCGGCCACCTGTATGCCTACCCACGGCAGTACGAAAAGGACTGCAGCATACACGCGGCGGAAGAAGCTGTAAAAAGCAGAGAGCCACGCCGACAGGAGCATTGTTTGCCCGGCAATATATAGCAGGTTTTGCGTTGCCGCAAACAGCGCCGTAGCTGGCATAGCTTGCGGCCCCTTTGTCAGCACCATCCAGGTCTCAGTATCGGCTACGACGAACCAGATAAAAGCCAGGGCCAGGGCTGTCAGCACTTGCAGTACAAAGCGGAGAATACTCGTCTTTCCCGTCAGGGACAACTGGCTATGCCGTTTGGTATAAAGAAACAAAAGGAGAAAAACAATACCAAAGCGCAGGGCCATTCCCACATGGTCCACATTGAGCGCTATCATGCCTACCTCCTGCAACGGAAAAAGATTCCTAACACTATTATTATAACCTGCTTTTCTTATAATATCCAATCTGTTTTAAGAATGGATTGCACTTTTTTCCGTTTTTTTCTTTAGATTTTCCTGTTTTTCCGATAACTTTCGAAATATATGGCTGTGTATACAAAAAAGCAGCGTTTATCTCGTAGGACAAACACTGCTTTTTTCCATTATTTTCTTATCACTTTTTGGCATAGATACTGGGCACACCGTCTACGTCGGCACATTTTGTATTGCACGTCGGCGTGCTGCACGACCACACGGTACCGTTAGGGCCTCTGTGGGCTTCGAAATGGCCTGTCTTACACAGAGGACAGGGATAGACACCGTCGGCTGCTGCAGGCCTTGTCAGGGTCTGGGCCTGTGTCGCCTGGCCGGCTTTTGCAGCCGTCCCCTTGCCCGTACGGGCCGCACGGGGCTTGGCCGTCTTTTTGGCGGTCGTGCCGGCTTCTTTGCCAGCTGCCTGGGCCGTCGTCCCTGCCTCTGCCGCAGTGGCTGCGTCTAGGCGCAGAGTACCACGGCACGCAGGATAGTTGCTGCAGCCGTAGAAATCACCATACTTACTATGACGCCGTACCATGGGGCTGCCACACTGCGGGCACTTGGGTGCATCCGGATCCGGCTGGGCCTTGTGGCGCGCCGCCTTTTGCGCCCCGTCTGCACTACTGCTGCCGGCCGGGCTAGAACCATCGAGACGGACGACAGTACGGCAATGGGGATAGCGGCTGCAGCCGTAGAAGTCACCGTACTGGCTGTGCCGCCGTACCATGGGGCTGCCACACTGCGGGCACTTGGGCGCATTGGCGTCAGCGCTTTCCATGTGGCTTGTGCCGGCTGCTTCGATAATCAGTTGCAGGAACGCTACCTGATCGTGCAGGAAGGCGTCGAGACTGTCCTTGCCTTCACTCATTTTATAGAGCCGGTCTTCCCAGACGGCCGTTTCATCGGGATAGACGAGGGCTTCCGGCAAAGCATCGATGAGCATGTACGCTTGGTCTGTGGGCTTGAGGTACTTCTTCTTCCCTTCTTCTATGAGGAAATGGCGGGAAATGAGCTCGCTGATGATTGTCGCCCGCGTCGCTTCTGTGCCGATGCCTTGTACTTCCTTCAGTTTCTTTTTCAGGGAATCGTCCTTGACGTATTTATAAATTTCCTTCATGGCAGCCAGGAGGGTTGACGCCGTAAAGCGGGCCGGTGGCTTTGTCTGTTTCTCTTCTATGCGGCCTTCCTGATACCGGGCCGGATCGCCCTTGCACACGACAGGCAGGGTCTTGCTTTCATCTTCGTCGTCCTGTTTCTTGTCGCCGCCATAGAGGTCGCGCCAGCCCATTTGCGTAATCGTCCGGCCGTGGGCGACGAAGCCTTCACCGGCAGCGGCAATGTCGATACGCATTTGGTCGTATTCGTAATCGGGGTAAAACTGGGCGATGTAGGACCGGGCAATGAGGTAATACACGTGCTGCTGCATAGACGTGAGCTGGGCGAAGTTGCAGGCGACTGTCGTGGGGATGATGGCGTGGTGGGCTGTAATCTTACTATCGTTCCAGGCACGGCTCTTGCGCTTGCCGTCGGCCTGGCCGGCCCATTCGCCTAAGTGGCCGGCCGGGATTTGCGCCAGGTTGCCCAAAATGGCAGGAATGTCCTTGCGCTGGTTGAGGGGCAAATATTCGCAGTCCGAGCGGGGATACGTCGTGAGCTTTCGTTCGTAGAGCTGCTGGGCCGTATCGAGGACCTGCTGCGGGCTGTAGCCGTAGCGTTTCCCTGCCAAGACCTGGAGGGACGACAGGGATAAGGGCAGCGGTGGCGGTTCCTTCTTTTTCGTCTTTTTCTGTCCGGCAATGACGCCGTCCGGTGCGGCAGCCAGGCGGGTTAAGACAGCTTCTGCCTGGGCCTTATCGATGACGTGGTTGTCTGCATCCAATCCGGCCTGCGTATCCTTGGGCTGCCACTGGGCCGTAATGATGCCCTTTTCGTGGAGAAAATCGGCTTTTACGACGTAGTACGTCACTGGCGTAAAGGCATCGAGCTCGCGCTGGCGCCGTACGACCAGGGCCAGGGTCGGCGTCTTTACGCGGCCTACAGGGAGTACGCCCCGGTGTCCTTGCCGTCTGGCGGCGAGGGAAAAGGCACGGGAGGCGTTCATGCCGATGAGCCAGTCGGCACGGCTCCGGGCCAGGGCTGATTCCTTGAGGTGCAGGAAATCCCGGTTGTCGCGGAGATCGGCCAGGGATTCGCGAATACTCTTTTCATCCAAGGCGTTGAGGAGAATCCGTTCGACAGGCTTTTTGTTGCCTACGTAGTCGAGAATTTCATCGATCAGGAGCTGTCCTTCCCGGTCCGGGTCACCGGCGTTGACGATGCGGTCGGCTTCGCTGATAAGTTTCGCGATGACCTGGAACTGGTCCTTGCTGTTCGGGCTTATGAGGAGTTTCCAGTCCGTAGGGATAATGGGTAAGTCGGCAGCGTTCCAGCGTTTATATTTCGGGTCGTAATCCTCCGGTTCTGCCTGTTGGAGGACATGACCATAGGCCCAGGTAACGGTGCCGCCGCCTGTCGTGATATAACCTTGCTTGCGCTGATGCGGCTTAGGCAGGCATTGGGCCAGTTCACGGGCCATGCTCGGTTTTTCGGCAATAAATAGTAACACGCGTCTTTCCTCCTAACGTGATAATCGCAAAACAGGTAGTGCCTATACTACACCAAAGTGACTAGAAAAACAAGGGACGGGCACAGGGGCTTTGCAGGTGTGCAAAAAAGGCCTCTGTCCCGTCCGCTGAGGTTCGGCTAGGCTGAAGAAGTATGGCTGCCCGCACGCCTTGGCGCAGGGCTGGGCCTACGAAAGGGCCCGTACTTCCGGTCTTACTCCCGTTCGACGTCGTCGTGCGGGTAAATCTGTTCGGCTGCTTCGTGCTGGATCGTAACCTTGGCCAAATTGCCAGCAGCACGGATTGTCTTGGCAAAGGCCGGGGGAATGAGCTCCGCCGGTAAGGACTGGCCTATAAGACGGCCCAGGATGACGCCTTTATTGCTATAGAGCCAGGCGAAATAATAGACGTACAGGGCCTTGTGATTGCGGGGATTAACATTCCACAGGCGGCGCGGCGGGTAGTCGTGATAGTTGACGTCGAGCTTACGGCACGCCCGTTTCAGCATATCTGTCGACGCCCGGGCGTGTTCGCCGTTGACGGCGTCGATAATGTGATCCAAATCGCGGCGGTGGTTGTGGTCGATCATGGTCTTGGCCAAATCCATTTCAAAGCAAATGCCGTCTGTAAAGTACGTGTACGGTTCCCGTTCCCTGCCGTTTTTCACGTCGGCGTCATACAGGACGACCGTAGGGATGCGGAAGAATTCAAGCAGCTTGCGGATTTTCGAGATGGAGCTTTCGCCGCGGGCGTTGATGAGGCAAATGCCGTAGTAGTCAAAGGGCAGGCCCAGGGTCGTGCCGAAGAGGCTGAAGCAGCCGTATTCTGTTTCGCCTTCGACGATGATGACGCTCCGCGAATAGAGGGCTTCTTTGACTTCCGGGAAGTGCATGATCAGGTGCTTTTCGATTTCTTCGTTGAAATGGAACTTGGCCCCGCAGGCAGCGCGGACCTGGCCGTAATCGTCACGGTAGAAGCGGACGATGTTGCGGTAATCGTCGACGAGGGAATCTGTCGAATGGGTAACGACAAACATCTGGCCGCGCAGGCCGTCGATGTGGAAGAGTCCTTTCAGGAGCTCTACAAACTGAGGGTCTTCGTTGTTCAAGAGCCGTTTGTAGTAGTTCAAAACCGACCGCTGCATGTACGGGTGCAAGTGGATTTCCGGTTCGTCAATGGATGTAATGAGGGGCAGCCAGCGGTGCCCGGCCTGGTCGACGATGAGCGTGTGTTCCAGCGGTACGGCCTTGCTTTCGCAAATGAGGTAAATCTGCGTAATGATTTCCAGGGCAACGACGGATATGAATTTCATATTATCTGCCCGGGGACGGTCTTCGCGGCTGAGGAAGCACGACAAGAGGAAAATGTCGACGTAAAAGGATGAATCGAGACTGCCGTAGCGCGCTTCGTGGTTGATGAAGGCCTTCAGTTCCGGTGAGAACGTGTCGAGCTGCTTGCTCCCCCATTTGGTCAGCATCCGTTCGAGAGCCCTGTAGACCCGGGCCGGCGCTAAACCTTCTTCAGCCATGCTGGCCGAATAGGAAATGTAACGGATGCGGCGGATCACATCGAGGGGCAGTTCTTCTTCCGTATCGACGTCGTACAGGCGGGGATATACTTCTTCTACCCGTTTTTCCATGCGCACGCGGATGCTTTCGCGATGCTCTTCCGGCAGATCATAAAAGTATTCGTTCAGGGAATCGAGCAAGACCAGCTCTACAGTGATGATCAAGGGCACATCCGGGTCGGCGTAGTCGTTTTCCGTGATGCCGCTGCCTTCGCTCATGAGCTTTAAGAGGCGTAAGAAACCGCTCTTGCCGATGGCGTTTTCACCGACGAGGTAGTTGGCCTTATCGTGAAAGGTCATTTCTACGTCCTTAAAGTTGCGGTAATTTTGGATGCGAATATAGTGTATGTACATAAGGTTCACTCCTTTAGGAGCAGGGTGCCGCCTCGTTTCGCATGAGGCGTTGTGATAGCTGCCGTTTCCCGGCTGGAGTACGCAGCCCCAGGCCGAATGTTATTGTTCTATTATATCATATTCGACATAGGCAGCGCATTTCCTTTTTTCCGTTCCCTGGCCTTATCCTGCAGGAGTGGTCATGTGGTTACTCTTAATACGCTTTTTCGTAGGCCAGAGCCCGGGTGGCACACGTGCGCAGGGTCTGCGTTTCTTCAGGCCGCAGGTGATCCACTGTAAGGGGAATGACCTTTTCCCGCAGGATGTCATCGGGGGCCTGGACGAGTGCTTCCGGCGCCAGGAGGTCCGTCAGCTCTTCTACTTCCGCTATGGCTTCGCCTTGGGACCAGTCGTGGCGGCGGTTGTAGGGACAGGCGTCCTGACAGGCATCGCAGCCGCAAATCCACGTGCCGAACTGGTCAGCCTCTAAATGGGGCGGTACCTGGCCCTGGCCGAAGGTGGTCCAAAAGGAGACGCACGATAAGGGATTCATCGTATAGGGTGCACACAAGGCGTGGGTCTTGCAGGCATTTTGGCAGCACATGCACGTATCCGCACAGGGACGCAGGCTGCACTGTTGGCGATACGTCACGTCAGCATCGATGAGATAGCCTTCGAGATCGTAGTACGAGCCTTTTTCGCCGTAGAAGAAATTATTCTTGCGGAAAATACCCAGGCCGGCGGCGACGGCAGCATAGCGCAGGGGCAGGATGTGGGACGGCGCGTTTGCTTCTCCTCCTTCAATGCGCAGGCCTTGCGCCTGCAGCCATGCTACAAACTGCTGCTTTTGCTCATGCCGCGGGCTGTCCGCGACGGCATCGGCGGCGAGGAAAAAGGCCTTGGCGTATTTTCCCTGGAAGGACTGGGGAAAGCGATACTTGCCCAGCCAGGTCGTGCAGATGACAACGGACTTAGCCCAGGGATAGCGTTCTTTTAGTTCTGTAAAGCGTTCCATATTTGCATAGACTGCCTTGCTGGCCGGGATCTTTTCCTGCCGTTCCTGGAGCCGTGCGGCGTAACCGTCCAGATCGGACACGGGAATAACGCCACAATTATCGTAGCCGTATTTTAAGGCTGCCGCGTGGATGGCAGTACCTGTCAGTGTAGTCATATTCTATCCTTCCTTTGCTGATATTCCCGGTACGTTGCCAGGAGCTGTTCTTTCATCTTCTCTATATAGGAATCATCCTTACTCATGCGGTACAGCAGCAGATCCCCTTCGTAGATGGCAAAGAGACGGCCTGCCAGGCTGTCCGCCTGGTCTGACGGAAGGCCTGAGGACACGAGAATCTGCCCAAAGAGGCCCTGCATTTCCTTCATGGCTTCCATATATACGGCGGCAATGGCTTTATGGGAAAAGGCCAGTTCCATACCGACGACGGCAATGGGACAGCCGTAATGCTCGCCTTTTCTGGCGCCGTCCAGCATAGCCCCGGTAAAGCGCGTGACAAAGGTTTCCCAGTCTGCATCTGCCGCAAAGCCGGCAAGCCATTCGTAGACGACTTGGTGATAGTAGCCGACGACGGCGACGGCCAGGTCCTCCTTGGATTTGAAATAAAAGTAAAAGGACCCCTTAGTCAGGTGTGCTTCCTTTAAGATTTCACTTAAACCTGTCGCTGCGTAGCCGTTCTGCCAAAAGAGGCGGCCGGCGCAGGCGATGAGATGTTCTTTCGTTGCTTCTCCTTTTTTCATATGAATCCCTCCTGAGAATAAAATATACCAATCGGTCTATTTTGTCAAGAAAGAGACAAAAAGACGCCGCTTCTCCCCTCGTTTGACGTGGGAAAAGCGGCGTCTTGTCCGTACTATGGTATTATTTCTTTTTGAGGAAGGTAGCGGCAATGTCTACTTCTTCTGCGTAGGTCAGGGGGTTACCGGCAATGCCTTCTTCTGTCGCGGCTGCAGCTACGGCTGCGGCGACACCGATGGTGACGCGCGTGTCGAAGGCGTCAGGCAGGATGTAGTCTGCCCGCAGGCCGTCGTCCTGGGCTACTTTGGCGATGGCCTTGGCAGCGGCAAGCTTCATGCCTTCAGAGATGTCCTGGGCATGGCAGTCTAAGGCGCCACGGAAGATGCCTGGGAAAACGAGGACGTTGTTGACCTGATTTGGGAAGTCCGAGCGGCCTGAGCCGACAACGGCTGCACCGGCTTCCTTTGCTTCGTTCGGGTAGATTTCCGGAATCGGGTTGGCCATGGCGAAGACGACGCTGCCCTCTGCCATGGACTTGATCATATCCTGGGAGACGAGACCGCCGCGGGAAACGCCGATGAAGACGTCCTTGCCGGCGATAGCCTCTTTCAAGGTGCCACGGAAGTGGGCCTTGTTGGTAACCTTGGCCATTTCCTGCTGGGCCGGGTTGAGGCTGTCGTCGCCTTCGCAGACGGCGCCGTTGATGTCGCAGAGCGTGACATCGCCAAAGCCATAGGCCAAGAGGAGTTTGGCAATGCTGATACCGGCAGAACCGGCACCGTTGATGACGACCTTGGCCGTCTTTTCTGATTTCTTAAGGTACGCCAGGGCGTTGATGACACCGGCCAGAACAACGATGGCCGTGCCGTGCTGGTCGTCGTGGAAGACGGGAATGCCCATGGTTTCACGCAGGCGCTTTTCGATTTCAAAGCAGCGCGGTGCACTGATGTCTTCCAGATTGATGCCGCCAAAGGACGGTTCTGTAAGCTGTACGAATTTGACGAGCTCATCTACGTCCTGCGTATTGACGCACAGGGGGATGGCGTTGATGCCGGCAAATTCATTAAAGAGAAGGGCTTTGCCTTCCATGACGGGCATGCCTGCATCAGGACCGATATTACCCAGGCCGAGGACGGCACTGCCATCGCTGATGACGGCGACCGTATTGCCCTTGCCCGTGTAAACGTAAGCGTCTTCTTTCTTTTCGGCAATGGCCAGGCAGGGACCGGCAACGCCAGGCGTATAGAGGATGGACAGGGCTTCCTTCGAGTCAGCCGGGAGTTTGCTGCGGATTGCCAATTTGCCGCGCAGCTGGGCGTGTACGTCAAGAGCTTTCGTATAGCGTTCGTCGTTATGTACAGAATTACTCATTTTTTTAATTCACCGTAACCTTTCGCGTTATTTCTAGTATGTGTCGTTTCGTGTGTTAGCTGAACATGCGCATGAGGATGGTGGCTGCGATAACCGTGCAGGCACCGCCAAGGCGCGTGGAAATCTGGGCAAAGGGCATGAGTTCCATGCGGTTTGCAGAAGACAGGATGGCAACGTCACCTGTGCCGCCGAGGCCGCTGTGGCAGGCTGTTACTGTAGCCGATTCAACGGGATACATATTGAGGAAGCGGGCCGAGAAATAGCCTGAGCCGACCATAGCCAGTACCGTACCGAGTACGGTGAAGATGTACGCCGGCGTGATGGCTGCAATGACGTCAGCCCAAGGTGTGTAGAGGACGCCGATGCCGACGAGGAGAGCCCACGTGAGGTTGGCCGATACGAATTTGTAGAGCTGATGCGCACCCTGTTCCATGCTGGCCGGTACGATATTGAGGACTTTCAGCGTAGCGGCGGCAATGATCATGAGAATCGGTGCCGGAATGGGAACGACCATGTTCAGGAGCCGTGCGCCGATGAAGAGGCTGCTAGCAATGAGCAGGCCGGCGCCCATGAGCTTCAAATCGATGGCTTTTTCTGCGCCTTTCAGGGCGTTCAGGTCCAAATCGCCCGATTTAACGAGCATGCCGTTACCGGTGAGGTGCGGCTTCTTCTGGCCGAGCTTTTTCAGGTAGCCTGCGAGCATGATGGCGAAGAGGTTACCGAGCATCGCAGCCGGTACGAAGTGTACGAGGAACTGGTCCGGCGACTGGCCGAGGATTTCCGAGTAGGCTACGGAAAGAGGCAGGATGCCTTCGCCAACGCCACCGGAAAGGATGGGAATGACGATGAAGAAGAACGCGTGGTACATGTCGAAGCCGACGACCATACCGATGGCTGTGCCGACAACACAGGCAGTCACCGTGCCAATGACCAAGGGCACGAACATGCGGATGAAGCCTTGAATGAGGACCTTTCTAACCATGCCGAGGATACTGCCGGCAACGAGACAGGAGATGTAGAAGTACAGGAAATTGGCACCTTTCGTGAAGGCTGTGACCGATTTGACAGCGTTTTCATCGAGCAGGCCGTAAAAGACCATGCACGACGGCACGAAGATGGAAAGGATGGCCGGGCCGCCAATGTCCTTGAGGATGGGCAGGCGTAAGCCTACATCGCCGAGGAGAATGCCGAGGATCATCATAATGGCCAGGCCGCCGATCATATCGGCCGGGAGCTTGCCGTAGAAGCTGGCGCCGAAGATAATGGCAACCATGGTCAGGTACACCGGCAAGGGCAAGGGTCCGATTTTAATGGACATGGCCTTGTCTTTCCAGTAAGAAAAACCGGAGGTGCGGACTTCCGTCACAGGCACTTTCAATTCAACTTGTTGTTCCATGCGTAAAACCCCTTTCAGAAATCAGGTAGAATCATTTCGATGGATTCACTATACCATTTCCGGAAAGGGGTTCATAGAATTAGGAATTTAGGTAAAAGTTATGTAAGTTTTGTAAGTTTAAGAAATAATTTCCTTATTCTCTACTATTTTTGTATAGATAGATGGGCCGCCCTTTGGAGCGGTATTCCAGATTGCCGCTAATGAGGCCTGTTTCTTCCATGTAGTTCAGGTATTTGCGCATGGAAATACGTGACAGGCCGACGGCATCGGCAATGTCCTGTGTGCTAAAGAGGTCGTCCCAGGCGGCGCACGCTTCTTTGACCCGTTCGAGAGTCTGCTTATCGATACCCTTGGGCAAATCACGGCTGGTCGTTTCTTTCTTTTGGCCAAAGAAATTAGCGTCTAAGATGGACTGGTCGAATTCGCCGTCGTCGAGGAGGATTTTACGCCGTTCCAAGTAGGACAGGAGGGTCATATTCAGGCGGTCGAAGGTAAAGGGCTTGATGATGTAATCTACGACACCGTGGGAAAGGGCTTTTTTCAGGTAGTCCTTCGTCTGGGCTGCCGTAATCATGATGACGTCGATTTCGGGGTACTGTCCTTTGAGTTCCGTCAAAAAAGTGATGCCATCCATCTTGGGCATAAATACGTCCAGGAGGATCAGGTCTACGTCGTGGCTTTCGAGAAATGCGAAGGCCTCCAGACCGTTACGGGCCAGGCCGGCCACGCTGAATTCGTCGACGCGGCAGATATATTGCCGGTTGATTTCTGCTACCATCGGATCGTCTTCAATAATCAGTACACGTACCATGTTTCTTCTCCTCTATTTTCTCAATTTCCCCGCAAAAATACTGTAAAAATGGTCCCCTCCGGCTCGTTGGGCTGGACGTTCAGCTTGCCATTGTAGCGCTGGACAGCCTTGGCCAGGATAAAGAGCCCAAAGCCCCGGTTTTCCCCTTTCGTCGAATAGCCCTTCTTAAAGATCTGCCGCACATTCGCAGGCAGGCCCGTGCCTGTGTCGGATACTTCGATATACCAGCCATCCCTTTGATAGACGTGGAGACGCACGATTTTCGTCTGCGTGAGCTGTACCGCCTCCATGGCATTATCGATGAGGTTACCCATGATCGTAATGAGGGAGTTACGGAACTCGGGATCGCGCACGACGGGAATGGTCATATCCGGGTGAAAGACCAGGTGTACGTTGAGCTCGCGGCTGCGGCTTTGCTTGCTCTGCAGGAAAGACAGGATGACCGGGTCCTTTACTTGTTTACTCATGGCAGCAAATTCCGTTTCGCTCGTCAGGGACAGGCTTTGGATGTATTCCTGGAGCTTGTCGTACTCGCGGTTGGCTACGAGGCCGTTGATGACGTGGAGCGTATTGCGGTACTCATGGGCCCGTACGCGCAGGGCTTCGACGTAATTTTTGAGGCCCGTCACTTCTTCCGAGAGCTCCCAGACTTCCTGGAAGTCGCGGAAGGTGGCAATGGCGCCGACGATTTCCCCGTTTACGACGAGGGGTACGCGGTTGGTCAGGATGACGACGGAATTGAGACGCTGTTCCTGATTGAGCTGTTTTTTGCCTGAGCGGACGATATCCATCATGCGCGTATGGGGAATGACGTCCATGGACTGCTGCCCCAGGAGATCGCCCGTAATACCGGCCTTGGCAAAAATGCGCCGCGCTTCGTCGTTGACGACCTGGAGAATCCCCTTTTTATCGATAACTATGACCCCTTCGCAGACAGACTGGATAACCGTATTGCGTTCTACAGTAAGGCGCGCCAGGTCCTGGGGCTCCATGTTGAGCAAGGTACTCTTAATTTTGCGCGACACACCTAAGGTCAGGACGAGGCCAACGCAAAGGACGGCAATACCGCCGCCGAGCATTTGCATGTTGCGCTTCTTAATGGCTGCTTCGACGGCATTCATGGACACGCCTGTAGCAACGACGCCCACTTCTTTTCCCTGGTAATAAATAGGCGCAAAGGCCCGGACGGACTCGCCCATGGTTCCTTGGGCAATAGACACGTAGGATTCGCCGTGTAAGGCCTTTACTTCATCGCCGCCGCGAAAATGCTTGCCAATATTATCGGGATTGGGATGGGACATGCGGATGCCGTCAGTCGTCATGACGACGACGAAATCGACGCTCGCTTCGGTCCGCAGTCGCTCAGCAAAGCGCTGGATATTTTCCTGCTCTGCTTCAGGATGGGTCATCCACTCCTGCAGAAATGGGGCTGACACGGCGATTTTCGTCACGGCAACGGCCCGGTTGGACAATTCCTCCTGAACGTATTTGTTTTCGTTATAAGCTAAGAGGGCAAACATGACGGATGCCGAAAGTAACCACGTCAGCATGACGAGGGACACAAGTTTTGTCCGTAATTGCATGGGCCTGTCCTTTCCACAAAAAAATGTCGACAAGTATCTTCCAGTATTCTTATTTTACCATATAGCAAATATTGTAAAGGAATTATGAAACTTATGTAAGCGCCAGGAGCTTGCCAATTGTGCTATTCTTTTTCTTCTCTTATGTATGTAGGGCATGGAAGGCTTCTTCCAGGTAACTGTACGAAGAAAACCAAAAGAGGCTGCGCAAAAGGGAGATCCTTAGTACGCAGCCTGTTACAGCTATTACATATTTAGTTTTAGCGGTTATAGGTGCGGCAAAGCTGGGAAAGCCAGCGGGCCGTGTCCAGGCGGAGCTGGCCGTCTTTGAGCTGCCAGTGCCAGTTGCCGGTGGCTGTGCCGGGGATGTTCATGCGGTCCCCTGCCGGCAGGGCCAGGGCGTCCTGAAGGGGCACGATGACCGTTTCTGCCCGGCGGCTGTAGAGGTATTCAATGAGGGCGCCCGTGATTTCCGTACCGCTCGTGTCGTCGTCCATGTGGAGCATGCGGCAAAGGCGGTGGCGCTGGTCGTCGTCCAGGTCGTTTTCGTACCAGCCACGGGTCGTATTGTTGTCGTGTGTGCCTGTGTAGGCAAGGCAATTAGGCTCCGTATCGAAGGATGTGAGCCCGTCGGCGCCTTCCATGAGGTGGAATTGCAAAACCCGCATCCCCGGCAGGCGGAATTGCGTGCGCAAGTCGCACACTTCATCGGTAATGATGCCCAGGTCTTCGGCGACGATGCGCACGTTGCCCAAACGGTGCCGTACTTCTTTGAGGATTTCCGCTCCTGGTGCTTTGACCCACTTTCCTTCGCGGGCCGTCTTGGCTGTGGCAGGAACGGACCAAAAGGCTTCCAGGCCGCGGAAGTGATCGAGGCGGACTTCGTCGACAAGGCGGAAGGTGTAGCGGAAGCGCTGTACCCACCAGTCGTAGTGATCCTTTGCCATGCGGTCGTAGTCGTACAGGGGATTGCCCCAGAGCTGGCCGTCGGCACTGAAATAATCCGGTGGCACGCCGGCAACGCTCGTCGGCTGTCCCTTTTCATCCAGGGCAAAGAGATCCTGATGGGCCCAGCAGTCGGCGCTGTTGTGAGCGACGAACATGGGAATATCGCCGAGAATGGAGACGCCGTTGCGGTGGGCGTAGGCCCGTACGTCCTGCCACTGGCGATAGACGATGTACTGAAGGAACTTGACGTGAGAAATAGTGCCGGACAAGGTCTTTTGGTAGTATTCTATAGCCTCTTTCCGGCGCATGCGGATATCGTCAGGCCACTGGCTCCAATCGCGGCCGCCGTAGAAATCGCTGACGGCACAGAACAGGGCGTAGTCGTCGAGCCAGTACGCATTATCATGGCAAAACTGGTTAAAAGGAGCCCAAGGGATGGTCAGGTTTTTGTCGTGGGACATATCCCACAAGGCGGCGCTGCGGCATTTCCATTCGTCGTCCCAGGTCTTGGCCTGGGCAGCTTCTGCCTGATACTGGCTGTAGCGTTCGTCCGAGAGCCAGCCAGCCCGGTTGAGGAAATCGAGGGAAATGAGCTTTTCGTTGCCGGCAAAGGCCGACCGTGATAAATACGGCGAGTCGCCTAAGAGCGGCGGTGTAAGGGGCAGGATTTGCCAGAGCGTCTGGCCTGCTGCCTTGAGAAAATCAATAAAGCGGTAGGCATAGTCGCCGAGGACGCCGTTACCCGGGCCGTTGCTCGGCAGGGATGTCGGGTGCAGGAGAATACCTGCCCGTTTGGGGCCGCTTTCTTTCGCCTGCAAAATGGCGACGCCTAAGGGTGGCAGGGTCAGTTCCAAACGACTGTTTTGCGTGTGTATCGGTTCCATATTAGGAATGAGAGCGTTCGTCAGGTCGCCGTACAGGAGACCATTGGTAAAGAAGCTGATCGTGTGCAGGGCCGTCGTGCTGCGGTTGAGGGCAATGACGAAGAGACCGTCTTTGGCAGGCTTGCCGAAGACATCACGGCCGCCTTCAATAACGCGGCAGTACACGTAGAGGTCGCCCTTGCTGTAGAGGGGAATGAAACGGCCCGTCTGCAGGGCGTCATTGTGGCGCCGCAACGCGGTCAGGCGTTTAGTCCAGCGCAGGAGGCTCTTGTCTTCGTGGCCCCACGGATATGTACGCCGGTTGTCCGGGTCTTTGCCGCCTACTTGGCCGGCTTCGTCACCGTAATAAATACACGGCGCGCCGGGCATGGTAAACTGCCAGGCCGAAAGGAGCTTCACCCGGCCTTTGGTAATGGATTCACCACGAACCATCCCCTTTTCGCCGCTCATGACGGTGAGGATCCGTTCGATGTCGTGACTGCTAATGAGATTGAGCATGGCATAGGCATTTTCCATGGGATAATTTTCCATGAGCTGCCAAATTTCCTGGCCCAGGCGCGTGCCGTCTTTACGTCCTAAAACGAAATCGACGACCATAGCCCGCAGGACGTAGTTCATAGCGCTGTCAATGTCGTGACCGCACAGGTATTCCCGCTGTTCGCTATAGCTGATCTTATTGGAGGCGTCTTCCCAGACTTCACCAATGAGGACGGCGTCGAGATTTTCTTCCTTCAGCGTTTTGTAGAAATTGCGCAGGAAGGGCACGGGCAGTTCGTCAATGACGTCCAGGCGCCAGCCGCTAATGCCGGCGCGGAGCCAATGGCGCAGGACGCTGTTTTCGCCGTTGATGATAAAGTTCATGTACGACGGGTTCGTTTCGTCTACGTCGGGCAGGTCCTTGACGCCCCACCAGGCTTCGTATTCGTCGGGATAGTCCGTAAAGCGGTACCACGAATAGTACGGCGACTCTTTGGACTGGTAGGCACCGAGCGACGGGTAATGGCCAAAACGGTTGAAATAGATGCTGTCCGCACCGGTATGGCTGAAGACACCGTCGAGGATAATGCGGATGCCCCGCTTTTTAGCAGCCTCGCAGAGGGCCGAGAATTCTTCGTTCGTGCCCAGGAAGGGATCGATTTTATGGTAATCGGCTGTGCCGTAGCGATGGTTGCTGCAGCTTTCAAAGACCGGATTCAAGTACAGGGCCGTAACGCCCAGGTCGGCCAGGTAATCGAGTTTCTGGCGTATCCCTTCGAGGTCGCCGCCGAAGAAATCGTACTGCACGACGTCACCGGTTTCCGTATTTTTGCAATAATAAGGGACGTCGTTCCAATCGCTGTGGATGACGGCACCGCTTTTCCCGCGCAGGTTTTCGCCATGCTTGTGGCCACGGTAAAAGCGGTCCGGAAAGATCTGGTAAACAATGGCGTGCTTGAACCAGTCCGGCGTGTGGGAGTTTTTATCATATACAGTAATCTGATAGGCTGGCGGCACCGTATCGTATTCGGCGCCGACGCCACCCAGATGATCCTGGTTATTGCCGTAGTAACGGACCTTATCGTCTGTGGTGATGATGAAATAGTACCAGAGCAGGCAGCCTGTTTCCGGTACGGTCCAGGTGACGGTGAAATAGCCGTCCTTTGCCTCCATAGGCAGGAGTGTTTCGCCGTCGTTGCTCTTCCACAGGCGCACCTTGGCGGTACACTCTGTAGCCGGCCGGCCGCTGATGCCGAGGCGCAGGGTCAGGCGTGTGCCTGTAGGGATGGCGCCAAAGCGGGAACGCCAGCGGCTGCTGTGTGAATCGTGATACAAACGTAATTCCATAGTAATTCCTCTTTTTTCAAAGACCCCTGTCACAGACGATGCCGGACAGGGGTCATAGACAGACTGTTTTTACTTCTTCAATACGCGCTGGTACAAGTCAGCGTAGGCTTTGGCCGAACGGCTCCAGCCGTAATCGCTTTCCATGGCATTGCGGACGAGACTTTCCCAAACGACGCTGTCGGCATAATAGCCCAAGGCCCGTTTGATCGTAAAGAGCAATTCATGGGCATTAAAATTCTTGAAGGTCAGGCCGTTGCCCTGCTTCGTATACTTGTTGAAGGGAATGACCGTATCCTTCAGGCCGCCCGTTTCCCGGACGACAGGAATGGACCCGTATTTCAAGGCAATGAGCTGGCTCAGGCCGCACGGTTCGTAGCTCGACGGCATGATGAAGATGTCCGAGGCTGCGTAGACCTGATGGGCAAGGCCTTCATTAAAGAGAATGTTCGCCGAGACTTTTGTCGGATAACGCTGGGCCAGGTTGCGGAACGTATCTTCATAGGCCCAATCGCCGGTACCGACGAGGACAAACTGTACGTCTTCTGCCAGGAGTTCATCGATGATGCAGGTCACAAGGTCCAGGCCCTTATCGGCAACGAGGCGCGTCACCATGGCGATCATAGGCACGTTGCGGTTTACAGGCAGGCCCAATTCTTCTTGGAGTGCTTCTTTATTGACGTGCTTCCAAAGCGGGAAATTAGCTGCCGTGTACGGTGCCTTAATAAACGTATCCGTTTCCGGATTGTACACGTCTTCGTCGAGACCATTGATGATCCCTGTAAGACGGTCTTTGGCATCGCGCAGGTAGCCGTCGAGGCGTTCGCCAAAGTGGGGATACATGATTTCCCGGGCGTAGGTCTTGCTTACTGTCGTAATGTAGTCGGCGTAGACCATACCGGATTTCATGTAATTTACGCAGCCATCGCATTCGAGGTTGCCGTTGTCGAAGAGTTCCTGCGGCAAGCCGATGATGTCCTGCATGATGGATGGCGGATAGATTCCCTGGTATTTCAGGTTATGAATGGTGTAAATAATCTTCATATCCTGGTAGAACGGATCGTGGGCAAAGTCTTCTTTCAGGAAGACGCCCATGAGGCCTGTGTGCCAGTCATTACAATGAATGATGTCCGGCTGGAAGCCGATTTGCGGCAGCATGGTCAGGACAGCCCGGCAGAAGTAGGCAAAGCGTTCGTCGTCGTCTTCAAAGCCATAGAGACGGTCACGCTTGAAGTACCATTCATTGTCAATGAAATAAACCGTTACGCCGTCGATTTCGACGGATTCCACACCAAAATACAGCTGGCGCCAGGCCAGGTTGACCATACCGTGGACGACAGGCTTCATCTTGGCCTGCCATTCTTCGCTGATCTGGCTGTATTTCGGCAAGACGAGCCGGACGTCCATCCCCTGTGCGGCCAACGCTTTGGGCAAAGAGCCCATGACGTCAGCCAAGCCACCGGTCTTAATGAAAGGAACGGCTTCCGACGCCGCGAATAATACGTTAACCATTAAGTATCACCCTCTTTTATCTCAAACAAGTCAGGCGTTTTTAGCGCTTTTCTTTGTACTAGCCCGTTTTTTAGGAGCTGTGCTCTTTTTCGTCGTACCTGCTGTACGCTTGCTGCTCTTAGCTGCCGGACGACGCCGTGCCGGCACAGGCTGCACTAATTCCGGCAGGGCCTGGCCCGCTTCGGCTTCGGGCTTCAGTTCCAAATAAATCGTTGCTAACGGCGGCAGGGTCAGGCTCAGAGACTGGTCCATACCGTGCATGGCAATGTCTTCGGCTGTAAAGGCGCCTTCATTGAGCACGTTCGAGCCGCCGAACCGTTCGGTATCACTATTGAGGACTTCCACGTACGTGCCCGGACGGGGTACGCCAAAGCGGTAGTCGTGCCGTACGACAGGCGTAAAGTTGCAAACCACAAGGGTCATGCTCTGGCCATCACGGCCGCTGCGGTAAAAGGCAATGACGCTGTTGTCGCAGTCGTCACAGCTGATCCACGAAAAGCCGGACCAGTCACAATCTTCTTCCCAGAATTCACGGTGTTTGCCGTAGAATTCGTTCAGTTCCCGTACGTAATTGTGCATGGCTAAGTGTTTTTCGTATTTCAGCAAGTGCCAATCGAGGCTGTCATCGTATTTCCATTCGATGAACTGGCCGTACTCGCTGCCCATAAAGAGCAGCTTTTTGCCCGGGTGTGACATCCAGTAGCCGTAAAAGGCGCGCAGGCCGGCAAATTTCTGCCAGTAGTCACCAGGCATTTTATCGAGGAGCGAGTGCTTGCCGTGTACAACTTCATCGTGCGACAAAGGCAGGACGAAGTTTTCTGAGAAGGCATAGCACAGGGAGAACGTAATCAGGTTCTGGTTATCCTTGCGGAACAAGGGATCCAGGGCCATATAGCGGAGCATGTCGTTCATCCAGCCCATATTCCACTTGTAGTTAAAGCCCAGGCCGCCTACATCGACGGGCTTGGTCACGAGGGGCCACGCCGACGATTCTTCGGCAATCATGAGGGCCTGTGGTACGTTTTCAAAGACGGCTTTGTTGAGCTTGCGCAGGAAATCGATGGCTTCCAGGTTTTCCCGGCCGCCGTATTTATTAGCCTGCCACTGGCCGTCGCTATGGCCATAGTCGAGGTACAGCATGTTGGCTACGGCGTCGATGCGCAGGCCGTCAATGTGGAACTGGGTCAGGAAAAAGAGAGCACTCGAAATAAGGAAGGACTGCACTTCTGTGCGGCCATAGTCGAAATTCATGGTGTCCCATTCCGTGTTTTCTGCCAGCATGGGGTTGCCCGATTCATAGAGCGGCTGCCCATCGAAGTGGCGCAGGCCATGGGCATCACGGCAGAAATGGCCTGGTACCCAGTCGAGGATAACGCCAATGTCGTTGCGATGGCACAGGTCGACGAAATACATGAAATCCTCTGGCGAGCCGTAGCGGCTGGTGACGGAGAAATAGCCCGTTCCCTGGTAGCCCCACGAACCGTCAAAGGGGTATTCGCACAAGGGCATGAGCTCAATATGCGTGTAATGCATGTTCTTAACGTAGGCTACGAGCTGCTCTGCCAGTTCCCGATAGGTCAGCATCTCCCCTTCGGCATTACGCTTCCACGAGCCCAGATGGACTTCGTACGTCAGCATAGGCCGACTGTACGAATCGTAGTCCTTGCGGCTGTCCATCCATTTGCGGTCCCGCCACGTATAGTGGAGCTTTGTCAGGCGCGATGCCGTGTTGGGCCGCACTTCTGAACAAAAAGCATAGGGATCGCTCTTTAGGATCTGACTGCCGTCGGCGCCTGTAATGGCATATTTATAAATATCCCCTTCTTGGAGATTTGGGATGTGAGTGACCCAGATTTCCCCATCGGAGCTGCTCCGCTCCATAGGGTTGGCACCGGCATCCCAGTTATTGAAATCGCCGACGACGCTCACAGCCAGGGCATGGGGTGCCCAGACGGCAAAGCGTACGCACGACTGATGCTTGTACGCCGTAAAGTGGGCGCCCAGCATGCGGTAGGCATTATAATTTGTTCCCTGATGAAACAAGTACGTACTAAATTCATCAATGGCGCTTATTTTCAATTACGACTCCTCCCCTATGATACTTAGTGAATCATTTTCCTCAAGTGCCAAATATCGTTGGCGTACTGCATGATTGTCCGGTCACTGGAGAAATAGCCCGAATGGGCAATGTTGATGGCACTCGAATGGAGCCAATGACGGCGGTCGTGGTAGCGGTTGGCAATTTCCACCTGGGCCTTACAGTACGGTTCAAAGTCCTTGAGGACGAAGTATTCGTCGTTCCGGTCAAGGAGAGATTCGTACAGCATGTCAAAGGTTTCGCCGTAGCCCAGGGAGCCATCGACGAGGCTGTTCATGACCTGGCGGATGTTTTCGTCCTGGCTATACATATTCCAGGACGAATAGCCGCCGTGGATATAGTAATCCATGACTTCGTTGGCTCTGAGGCCAAAGATGACGCAGTTGTCATCGCCTACTTCGCGGTGGATTTCGACGTTGGCCCCGTCCATGGTGCCCAGCGTAATGGCGCCGTTCATCATGAATTTTATATTGCCTGTGCCGGACGCTTCCTTGCCGGCTGTAGAAATCTGTTCGCTCACGTCGGCTGCCGGGAAGAGAATCTGTCCCAGGGAGACATTGTAGTTTTCCAGGAACAGGACCTGCATCTGCTTGCTCACGCGGCGGTCCGTATTGACCATGCGGGCGACGACGTTAATAAGACGGATGGTCTGCTTCGCTTCGCCGTAGCTGGCTGCGGCCTTGCCCCCAAAGAGGAAGGTCCGCGGCGTAATCTGGACTTTAGGATTATCGCGCAGGAAATAGTACAAGTGCATGACGTGCAGGATGTTGAGCAGCTGCCGTTTGTACAAGTGGATACGCTTGATCTGGACGTCGAAAATAGACGACGTATCGACGGTCATAGCGTATTTCTTTTTAATATAATCAGCCATGATTTCCTTGCGTGTCTTCTTGACCTGGCCCAGCTGTTCCAGGAAGGAACCATCGCTGGAATAGCCCTTGAGGTCTAAAAGGCGGCGCGGATCACGGCGCCAGTCCGTTCCGATCGTGTCATCCAGGAGGTCTGCCAGCTGCGGGTTCGACTGGATGAGCCAGCGGCGATGGGAAATGCCGTTGGTCTTGTTGGAGAAACGGGCCGGGAAGCACGTGTAGAACTGATGGAGTGTCGAGTCCTTGAGGATTTGCGAGTGGATTTCGGCTACGCCGTTGACGCTGTGACTGCCGAGGACGGCCAAATGGGCCATGTGGACCTGCCCATCCCAGAGGATAGCGACGTTGCGGGCCATGTCTTCGTTACCCGGGTAGCGTTTGCGGACCTCCTTGAGCCAGCGCCGGTTGATTTCATCGACGATGAGGTAAATACGCGGCAAAAGCTCTTTAAACATAGGGATGGACCATTTTTCCATAGCTTCCGGCAAGACCGTGTGGTTCGTATAGGCTACGGAACGGACCGTTACCTTCCACGCATCTTCCCAGTTCATGCCTTCTTCGTCCATGAGGATCCGCATCAGTTCGGGGATGATCAAGGCCGGATGGGTATCGTTAATGTGCAGGGCAATGTAATGATCGAAATCATACATGCTTTCTTTAATCTTCTTCTTATAGTAACGGACGATGGACTGCAGGCCTGCGGAAACCATGAAGTATTCCTGCATGAGCCGCAGCTTCCGCCCTTCTTCTGTGCTGTCTTCCGGATAGAGGAAACGGGAAATGAGCTGAACGCTGTTCTTATAGCGGAAGGCACGGTGCCGGTCGCCCATGGAAAGTTCCCGGTACATGTCTTCCCGCGAATATTCAGCCCGCCACAGGCGCAAGGTGTTGACCGTATGGTTGTGGTAGCCGATAACCGGTACATCGTACGGTACGGCACGGACGGAAGAATATTTCTCGTATACGCATTCCAGGTTGCCTTCGCCGTCAGGACGCATGTAGGCATTGCCGCCAAAGCGTACGTTTACGGCCTTATCGACTTTCTTAACTTCCCACGGGAACCCGTTGACGAGCCAGTTATCCGGCAATTCTACCTGCTGGTCGTCAATGATGCGCTGGTTGAAGAGCCCGTACTGGTACCGGATGCTGCAGCCATGGCCCGGCAGCTGCAGGGCTGCCAGGGAGTCGATGAAACAGGCTGCCAGACGGCCGAGGCCGCCATTACCGAGTCCAGGGTCCCGTTCTTCCGGGATGATTTTATCCAAGTCCCAGCCCAGATCCTTCAGGCCGTCGCGGCAAACATCTTCCATGCCGACGCCGATGAGGTTGGACTGGAGCAGGCGTCCCAGTAAAAATTCAATGGAAAAATAATAGACTTGTTTTGCCTTTTCTTCGGCATAGATCTGGTTCGTCCGGATCCAGTCTTCACTTACCAAGTCGCGGACCATATAGGCTACGGTCTGGTAGACTTCGTTTGGCGTCAGGTCCTGCAACTCTTTTTCCCACAAGATATGGGCTTTTACGGTAAATATTTTTTTGAATTCTTCCTTATCCTGCCATGTATTCACTGATGTCAAAACTCCTTTTTAGATGACGGAACAATTCCCGATGCACAAAGGATTTTCTCTTGTTCCAGACAATGCAGCTTCCGGCTGGATTACGGCTTCTTTATCGCAGACGACGTAATCCAAGTGCGCATCGTCGCCGATATCTGAATGCTGCATGATAATACTGTTGCGTACGACCGCGTTCTTCCCTACGTGTACCTTACGGAAGAGAACAGAATTTTCTACGCGGCCTTCAATAACGCAGCCATTTGCAATGATGGAGTTGCTAACCCGCGATTCTTCCATGTATTTGGCCGGCGCTTCATCCTTGATTTTGGTGTAGATGTGGCGCTGGTTTTGCAAAAAGAGGTGACGCCAAATACCCAGGTCCAAAAGATCCATATTGACGTCGAAATAGGAACGGATAGAATCGACGCGTTTCGCATACCCTTTATAATTATAGCCAAAAATACGCAAGCGGTCTACATTGCGCAAGAGGACCTCACTGACGAAGTCGTGGTAGCCCTGGGCAAAAGCCCGGCGTACGCAGTGCTGGAAAATCTGGTTATCGATGAGGATCTGGTGCTGGTAGACGTTGTCGCCGCTGAGCGTGCCAATCTGTTCCTTCATGCCCGTTACGCGGTCGTTATCGTTTACAGACAGAACCGTTTCGCTTTTGTCGCCGCCTACAGCCTGCTGGCTATAGATCATGGTCACGTCGGCGTTGTGGTGCCGGTGGAAATGAAGGACTTCGTCGTAATCGATATTCTGGACGAGGTCGCAATCGGAAATGAGGATGTACGGGCTCGTACCGCGTTTGACGAACTGCAGGTTTTTGTAGAGGGGCTGAATGTTGCCGGCTACAGGATGAAGAATGTCTTCCACTTCGGCTGGCAAATAGAAGAGGCCGTCGCGTTTGCGGGCCAGGCCCCATTCCTTACCGGAACGGATATGATCGAGGACCGACCGGGACTGGGCTGACAGGAGCAGGCCGACGTTGCCGATACCGGCGTTGACCATGTTGGACATAGTAAAATCGATAAGCCGGAATTTCCCGCCAATGGGGATGGTCGCGAGAGGCCGGTTTTCATTGAGTTCTTTTAAGGGGCCGCTTTCTTTCAGGTTGATAATGCCCATAATTGTACTATTCACGATTACTCATCTCCTTTGGCTGCTTTGACGTTCTTTTGTGGCGCCACTTCGGTATGGCGGCCAAAGACGGCTACAGTGCCATCCTTGTGGTGCACGACAGCATTGCTGTGGACCGTGCAGTCTTCACCGATGATGGCTTTGTCGACGACGGCATTCTTTTCGATGACCGTGCCCGGCATGACCACCGAGTCGACGACCTTAGCGCCTTCTTCCACGGTGACACCGTAGAAAATGACGGAGTTTGAAACCTGGCCGAGGATGGCTGCCCCTTCGGCAATGAGGGAGCTCGTTACGCTGCCCTTCGGGCCGATGTAGTGCGGCGGCATGGACTGGTTGGCCGAATAGACACGCCATTCTGTATCACTCAGATCGAGGGGCGGGTCGTCGGCTAAGAGGTCCATGTTGGCCTGCCAGAGGCTGTCGATGGTGCCTACGTCTTTCCAGTAGCCTTCAAAGGGATAGGCATAGAGGGCAATCTGATCGCGCAGCATAGCGGGAATGACGTTTTTGCCAAAATCGTGTTCCGAATTTTCATCGGCTGCGTCGGCTTTCAGATAGTCTTCGAGAATCGTACGGTTAAAAATATAAATACCCATGGAAGCGAGGTTGCTTTCCGGTTGTTTTGGTTTTTCCTGGAATTTCGTTATGCGCATATTGTCGTCAGCGACCATAATGCCGAAACGGCTCGCTTCGTCCCAGGGCACGCGGATCGTGCCGATGGTGACAGCGGCTTCATGCTTTTTGTGGAAGGCCAGCATCTTCGCATAGTTCATGGAATAAATGTGGTCCCCTGACAGGATCAGGACGTAGTCGTCACCGATCATGTCGACGAAATTCAAATTCTGATAGATGGCATCAGCTGTGCCGCGGTACCAGTTGGATCCGGCGTCGTTCGTATACGGCGGCAAGACGAAGGTGCCACCCGTATCGGAGTCGAGGTCCCAGGAGCTGCCGTTACCGACGTACCAGTTCAGTTCGAGCGGCTGATACTGCGTCAGGATGCCCACTGTACCGATGCCGGAATGCCGGCAATTGCTGAGGGTAAAGTCAATGATTCTGTACTTGCCGCCAAAAAGCAGGCCCGGTTTGGCCTGGTCTTTCGTCAGGACCCCGAGACGGCTGCCTTTCCCGCCTGCTAGGATCATGGCCAGACAATTCGATTTTCTCATACCATTTCCTCCTCTTGTGAAAAGTCCCGTATTTCTTTGCCGTTTTCTGGTACATACCGGACACTGCAAAGGCCGTGTGCTTTTCTCTCTCTCATTTCTTGTACTAAACTTGCGGCAGATTGGAGTTACAATCCGTTTATGTAAATATTATACACTACTTATTTACGTTTTTTAATAGCAAAAGAGAATGTTTTACTGAAATCATACATTATACAATACAAAATATACCTAATGATTTGTCTTTACATCCCGTATATAGTAGTTGACAAAACTTTTGCTTATAAGTAAAACGTTGAACGGTTATCATTCCAGTACCTCTTCTCTTTTTTCTTATAAAAAGAAATATTTTTTATTTATGACTATAAGTTATGATACTTTTTGTTGCGTTGATGCCGTTTGACATATTTTCACCTGTACGTCCTCGCTGTAAACGGGCAGTACGTACGATGAGGACGAAGATGGCTCAAAAAAACGAAAAAGCACAGTCTCTTATCTCCCTGAGGAGACAAAAAGCTGTGCTGCTATAGTTTGTAGTTTCGTCTTTGTTACTGGCCGTCGCCGTTGCTGCAGGCCAGCGCTTCGTCGAAGGTCAGGATGTCTACGGGAAAGGGCAAGTGGCCTAAAATGTCTACGGCCATAGGTGCCGTGTCTGGTGTCGTGCGGACGAAGCCGATACCTTTTTTGCCATCTAAGGCGGTGACGACGCCGACGTACTCAAAGCCTTCCATAATCCGCGTGACGTACGTCATGTCGTGGGGATTGATGCGGAAGTAGACCCAGTCGCGATCAAGCATGGCTGACCTCACGGCGCATGAGGCTGTACGCTTCTAAAGGTGTATCGACGGCAATGCCCACGAGCATTTGCGCATGATTGGCGGCTTCGATGGGATTGCCTTCTTCGTCTGTGAGGGACGTCAGGGTCTGCGTTACTACCGGACCATGGGGCTGCAGAAATTCGACGGTCTGGCCGACGCGGAAGTGGTTGCGCTGTTCTACCCAGGCAATTTTCTTTTCTGCATCATAGGAACGGACGAAGCCGATGAAATCGTGGGTCTGCGTGTTGCTCGAGTGGCTGTAGACCTGGTCTGCAGCCGTCGGCCGGGAGACAGAAAAGCCCTTCGTATAGGGGCGGTGGGAAATCTTTTCCAGTTCTGTGAGCCAGCGCGGCAGTACCTTAAAATGCTGCGGATCCCGTTCGTAGGCATCCATAGCTTCGCGGTAGACCTTGACGACAGTGGCGACGTAATGGATGCTCTTCATGCGGCCTTCGATCTTGAGGCTCGAAAGACCGGCCTGGTAGAGGTCGGGCAAATACGGCAGGAGACAGAGATCCTTGGAGTTAAAAATGTAGGTTCCCCGTTCATCTTCGACGACAGGGAAATACTGGCCCGGCCGTTTTTCTTCGACGATATTGTATTTGAAGCGGCAGCACTGGACACACTGGCCACGGTTCGAGTCGCGGTCGTGGGTGAAGTAATTACTGAGCAGGCAGCGGCCGGAATAGGAAATGCACATAGCGCCGTGGACGAAGCCTTCGAGTTCGATGTCCGGCACGCGGCGGTGGATTTCGGCTACGTCCTTGAGGCTGACTTCGCGGGCCATGACGACACGGCTGGCCCCCATTTTATGCCAGAAATCGACAGTAGACCAGTTCGTTGTATTGGCCTGGGTGGAGATGTGAATAGGCACTTCCGGTATGAGCTCACGAGCCATATTGAAGATGCCCGGGTCGGCAATGAGCAAGGCATCGACGTGAATGTCGCGCAGGAAGCGCAAGTATTCCGGCAGGCCTGTGAGATCATCGTTGTGGGGGAAAATGTTGACCGTCACGTGAATCTTCTTGCCAATGCTGTGGGCATACGTAACAGCTTCGCGCATTTCTTCCGGCGAGAAGTTGTCGCTAAAAGCACGCAGGCCAAAGGACTTGCCGCCCAGGTACACCGCATCGGCGCCATAGAGGAAGGCTATTTTCAGTTTATTCATATTCCCGGCCGGAGCCAGGAGTTCCATTTTTTGCATCTATTTTTATCCTTTCCAACGGGAAACGGTGAGGCCGTCCCCATTTTCAAAAAACACCGTATCGTAATGGGCCGGATCATCGAGGCGCGCCAAAAATTCGCGCAGCCGCGTAATGGCTGTGCGGTGTTTGTGTGGCAGTGTGCCTTCAATGTACAGCATGTCGTGGTAACGCAGGTTGTCTGCCACGACCAGGGCGCCCGGAACCAGCTTAGGCTCTAAGAGCCTGAGCTGCCGGCCGTATTGCCCTTTAGGCCCATCCATAAAGACGAAGTCCCACGGACCGGCAAGCTTTTCGAGCCATTCATTGGCGTCGCCCGTAAGGGACGTGATCTGCGCCGCATAGGGCGAGCGCCCAAAGTAAGCAGCGGCCCGGCGGCTACGCTCACGGTCGACTTCGATCGTCGTCAGTGTGCCGTCAGGTGCCAAAAAGGGTGCCATAGTGAGTGCCGAATAGCCCACGCAGGTGCCGATTTCCAGGAGCCGCTGCGGCCGGGCGTGGCTCAGGATACCCGTCAGGACGGGCACTTCGCTATCGCGCAGGATGGGCAGATTCTCTGCCTCGGCCTGTTCTTTAATTTCTGCTAACAGGTCTGTCATCATGGCATATATTCCTTTACATTCTGCATATGCTCTTCATAGGTCGCCGCGTAGTGATTGTGGCCGTCTTTGTCGGCGACGAAATAGAGATATTTCGTCTGTGGCGCTTCTAAAATGGCTTTCATACAGTCCATGCCGGGATTACCAATAGGTCCCGGTGGCAAGCCTTCGTAGCGATACGTATTGTAGGGTGAATCGTATTCCGTTTCATCGATGCTGTACGACGCTTTATGAGTCCCCATGGCATAGGAAATACTAGCGTCGGATTGGAGCTTCATGTGCTGGGCCAGACGGTTCAGGAACACAGACGCAATGAGCGGCCTGTCTTCGGGATACTTCGCTTCTTTTTCGATGAGCGACGCCAAGGTGACAAACTGGTAAATAGACATATTGGTCTTGCCGATTTCCTGGCGCATGGCCGGCGTCAAATGCTTGTCGAAATTTTTCAGCATTTCCTTGACGATTTCTTCAGCCGTCGCGTCGTTAGCAATGGTATACGTGTCAGGGAACAGGAAGCCCTCTGTGACGAAGGACACCTTGCGATTGCCCTTCATATAAGGGTACAGGAGGCTTTGGTCGTTGGCAGCCTTCAGGAAATCCTCTTCCGAGACGATGCCCAGCTTGGCTAAGGCCTGGGCTGTCTGGCGAACCGTGTAGCCTTCGGGCACGACGAGACGCGCCGCTTCCGATTCACCGCTCGTGAGCTTGGCCAGGATTTCGTGGAGGCTCATGCGCGAATCGATAGTGTACTCGCCTTGCTTCAGATCGCTGGCCTGGCCGCTCAGGGTCGTAACCAGACGGAACCACAGGGGATGCGTAATGAGGCCATCGTCGGTGAGCTGGTCGGCAATATCCGACGCCGTCATGTTGTCGCGGACGTGGAGGTACGCACTCGTATCGGGCAGAAAGTAATTGGGCACATAGTACCCGGCGAGAGAACCGGCAACAGCCAGGACAGCGAGACAGGCTGCACCACGGGCCAGTAATTTTTTACGCCCCATAGCTTGGGCACGCCTGCAGAGGCTGTGGGCTTCGCTGACTGTCGTCTCTTCGACCTTTTCTTCTATTTCTTTGATTTCTTGGGTGAGTTTATTTTTTTCCATCCGTATATTATACAGCAGATAAAAAGAGCTTGGCAAGATAGAGCGGAAAAAGCTGTATCTTATGGGGCCTGGCGTCTACACAGGGCCGTCTGGACAGGTATTTTTCACAGTTTGAGCACAGTTTTGCCATTTTCCTTGTCTGCCTTTCCTTTTTCTTTTATACTAAAAGCATAATATAATACATTATAATATATAGCATTTTGCTTGAGAGGGGTCTTATTCATGCAATATCGTCACACAGCAGCTCTCCTTTGCGCCTTTTGCCTGGCTACGGCCACGGCTTGTGCCGCTACGCCGGCTGCGACACTGGCTGGACCTGCGCCGCTACAACAGGTACAGGAACAGACACAGGGAACTATCACATCCGTTACGTCTGTAGCCCATAATTACGGTTTTGGCGAAAACGTTGCTGCCGTAGCGCTCCATTATACGGCGCCCGTTCTTTCTTCTTCTCTCTCGCCGGCAGATTTTGTCGTCAGCGGCAAGACCATCAGCAAGGCCTATGCGTCCGATACGGCTTATCCGGGCGAGGAAAAAAAGGCCGGACCCTATGTAATCCTCGATTTGGTCAATACGAATCCGCAATCGGACCAGCCCTTTAGCGCACAAAGCCAGGCAGCCCATGCCCATGCAGACGGTGGCAAGGCAGGCGATGCGCCAAGTCATAGCGACCGCACGATTCCGGACCTGAATGTCACGGTACAACAGGTCAATCCCATTGCCCGTGCGGACGGAGCTTATTTTGCACCGTCTGACAAAGCCCTTACAACGACGACCTCATTAGAGCCGGATATTAAGGGCTTTACAGAATATACGTATACAGATGCTGAAACGGGCGCTACTATCCCTTATTATCTCTATTTGCCTGAGGGCTATACGCCAAAGAAGTCGTACCCGCTCATGGTTTTCATTCCCGATGCCAGTACGAATATTGACAACCCGAAGATCACCCTCGTCCAGGGGAACGGTGCTACCGTTTGGGCTGAGCTGGAGGAACAGAAAAAGCATCCGTCCATCATCCTGGCCGTACAGTATCCCCAGCGCCTCGTCAATTCTCTCGGCATGATGACGACAGACGATAACGTGTGGACGCCGGGCCTGACGCTCGTATCAAATTTGATCAAGCACGTGACGGATACCTACAGCGTTGACAAGAACCGCATTTACGGTACAGGCCAGTCCCAAGGCGGTATGGCCAACATCGCCATTAGCGATAAATATCCGGACCTCTTCGCTGCCCAGTACCTCGTAGCCTGCCAATGGAATACAGACGAAATGGAAGTCCTCAAAGATAAAAACCTCTGGATCCTTGTCAGCGAAGGTGACACGAAGGCCTATCCCGGTATGAACGACGCCGTTAAAAAATGGGAAGCCTTAGGTGCTAAGGTAGCTACGGCACCGCTTTGGAACAGCCATGCAACGGCAGCGGAATTTTCCCATCTCGTACAGGATGTAGAACGACAGGATGCCAACATCAATTACACGGTCTTCAAGGCTGGCAATCACATGTACACGTGGACCATTGCCTACAACATCGAAGGTATTCGCGACTGGATCTATTTGCAAACCCTGAACGGTACGCCCGTTTCCTTTAACACGGATGGCCTGCCCCTTGAGGAAAAGCGGCAAATCGCCGGCTACGTTCTCGATCAAGGCTTGCGCTACGAAAAGCTGAACACACCTGCAGCTGATACGAAGGCTCTCGCCTACTTCCGCGAAGCCGACAAATTGGGCCACTTCAAGGCAGCCCGCTGGATTGGCCTCGCCTATGCCAACGGCCGCGGCACGACACAGAGCTACAAAGAAGCGGCAAAATGGTACAAAAAGGCAGCTAAAGCCGGTGATATTACAGGTACCTATCTTCTGGGCCAGCTGTACGAACAGGGCCAAGGTGTAGGACAGAGCTATAAAAAGGCTCTGCAGTATTACAATCAGGCTGCCCAGCGCGGCGACATCATCGCAGCGCCGGCCATGACGGCTGCCGCTGTGCTCTATGCAGATGGCAAAGGAACAACACAGGATGTAGCCAAAGCGAAGGAACTGCTCACGAAGGCGGCCGCTGCTGGCTATGCACCGGCTAAAGAAGCCCTGGCGGGACTGACGGCGTCGGCTGTACAGATGACAGCGCCCGTATAATAGCCTCGCTGGCAGTCATCAGGTTTGCGGCCTCCCATACGCCGATAGCTATATTAGTTTCAAAAAAACACGGTGTGCCTGGGGCATACCGTGTTTTTTATTTTTCTATGAACGCATCTACAGCGAATACAAGATACAGGCAACAGGCACTTCTCCGGGATAGTGAGAAATGCCTGTTGCCAAAGGTGAGAAAGAAAGAGGGGTATTTACATGTGGAAAAGTGGGAACTACCATATGGGGAAGTGCCTGTATACGGGAAAAGGGCAGGCTGACACTACAGGAGTGCCGATGTAAGGTACCTTTTCCACACGCCTCTTATGATGATTATAGCAGGACGGAATGCAATCTACTATTATACGAACGTATACATTTTATCTGAACTAGAAAGAGCCGGCAATGCTTGGGGAGGGCATTGCCGGCTCTTTCTGATGTGTTATGCTATTAGCATTTCTTGGGTGAGAAAGGAGATTGTGTGTCTATTACTGCTGGCTATCTTCTACAGGCGGCTGGCCCTGGGGATGAGCCAGTTTCATGATTTCCTGGAGACGGTCTGTAGAGATACCTGTTTCTTCAGACATTTCTTTCAGGAGCTGCTGCCGGTCCGGACGTTCGCCGGTGTGTTTTTTCATGACGTCTGTCTGGTTGTCGCCGTCAGGACGATGGTTTTTGAAGAATGTTTCCAGCGCAGTTGCTTCCTGCTGGGTAATGCTGCCGTTCTGAACGAGCTGCTGCATATGCTGTTGCGGGTTCATGCGGGGACCACCCATACGCGGTGGCAGGGTGAAGATTTGCTGCAGTGTGGCTTCAGGAATACCCGTCTTCTTGGGCAGGTTCTTCATGAATTCCAGGCGTTCTTTTGCTTGTTTGCCCCGGAATTCTTTCATGGCGTCTTTCAGTTTGTCTGCCTGTTCCTGGGTAATCTTGTTTTCACTGACCATCTGTTCAATGCGGCCATTGCGCATATCGCCAGGATGGCGTTTCATGTGCTGCTGCACTGTCGTCTGGTTGGTCGTAGCGCCCGTTGCAGCGTCAGCGGCCTGGACGGGAATGTACGGCGAGGCGGCGAAGATAACGGCAGCTGTGCCGGCTAAGAGAACGGCAGTCGTGCGTTTTTTCCATGTATATTTCCAGTTTTGCATATTCTTTGTCATAAGAATCACTCCTTAACAGTTGGCTTGCTCCCTTGTGAGGTGCTTTTAATTTTGTTGATGCTGTAAGTATAGCAAGCCATTGTTACAATTCCATGACGCCACCGTTACAAATCTTGTTCAGTTTTATGACTACTAGCACTATATTTGAAAACTATTCAAGGACAACACTTTTTGTGGGAGTGTAAAATAGTTTGTGTAAATCGGTATTGCATGAATCTACTTTATGCCCCATA